>JANXVS010000573.1 GCA_025351555.1 Pseudomonadota bacterium
GCGGCGAGCGCAGTCTGATAGACGGCCCAAACCCAAGTCAGGCGGTGGGCGTAGCATGCAACGGCGGGATCGTTCAGTTGCGCCGGCCCGTCCAGCGCAGCAATGGCGCGGCCGATCAATGGCGTGCGACAGCGCTGCAAGCTGCGTGCGAAAATCCATGCGATCAGGCCCGCGATCAAGGCGGGCAAGGCATCCAACAGGCGGCCGACCCCGGCGTAAACGACCAAGGTCAGTGCTATCAGTGCGGTCAAGGCGAGCGGCCAGCGCAGAGCGCGCGGCGCGCCGGCGCCAATGAGCGCTAGCACCAGGAAGGCACATACGCCACGAAAGATATCGCTGTCGTACCAGCGCGCGGCAAAGGCCAGCGCCACGATTCCGATCCAGCCCAGTGCGCGCCACATTTCACACGCAATGTTGCTGAACGCGATGCAGCTCGATATGCGCCGACAAGGCGTGCAGGCTGGCGAAAATGCGCTGGTTGTCGGTATTGTCGGAGCGCAACTGGAAGCCGTAGCGTTTGGATATCGCCAACGCCAGTTCGAGCGCGTCGATGGAATCCAGGCCCAGCTCGCCGCCGAACAAGGCCGCTTCCGGTTCGATGTCCTCGGCCTTGATGTTTTCCAGATTCAGGCTGGTCACGATCAGTTCGGCCAATTCGTGTTCCGCGAGGGATTGCATGGTCATGGAAGATTCACTAATTCCAAAAGTGCGGCCAAGGATGGCCGCTTTTTGACGTTCGCGATCAAGGATCGATCGCATAAATAAATATCGCGAAGTGTATCATGTGCCTCTTCACGGACCGGCCGCGTAATGCGGCGCAGCGCATGATGGAACTGTCGCCACACACCGATCTGACTGCGCACGAAATCACTGCCGTAGCGCCTTGCCTGCCGACGTTGCGCGTGCAGTACGAGTCAGTTGCCGCGGCGGATGCTCTGGCCGATTCCGCCGTACTCGCGGTGATTGGTTTTGGTGGCAGCGCACCCACCTTGACGGATCCGCGCTACCTGCGGGTTGGACTGGAACCGCTCATGTTGCCGGCAACACTGGAAGTTTGGCGCGGGCGCGGCCCGGTGGAATGCGGCGTGGACGGCGCAATCCGCTGGACCAGTGACGGCGACTACACGTTTGCTGCTATCGAGGTCAACGAAATTGCACATGGCGGCATCGCCGGCGCAGCGCGCGTCGCGTATGAGGCGCTGAGCGCATGGTGCGGCGCGCATCCTGCACGGCATGTATTGCGTATCTGGAACTATCTGGATGCGATCAATACCGGCGCCGGCGACGAGGAACGCTATCGCCTGTTCTGTGCCGGCCGCGCGGCCGGCATGAACGGACAGTTCACCGCAGGCTACCCGGCCGCCACGGCCATCGGGCTGCGCGACGGTCGCCGCGTGTTGCAGATGTATTGGCTCGCCGCGCGCCAAGCCGGAGCGCCAGCGGAGAATCCACGCCAGCTCAGCGCCTGGCGCTATCCGCGCTGCTATGGCCCGGCGGCCCCCAACTTCGCCCGAGCGATGCGCGCGCCCACGCATCCTCCACAATTATACATTTCCGGTACTGCAGCGATCATTGGCCACACTTCGCATCATGCCGACGACAGCGCGGCCCAGCTTGGCGAAACCCTGGCCAATCTCGGCAGCCTGCTTGCCAGGGCAGAGGTCAATGACAAAGCGCGCTTCGGCCCACGCAGCGTTTGGAAGGTGTATGTGCGGCACGCAGGAGATGCGCCCATGTTACATGGGCTGCTGCGCGAACGCCTGGGCGCAGACACGCCGTTGCTGCTGCTGCACGGCGAAGTCTGCCGCGCCGAGTTGCTGGTTGAAATCGACGGCGTGCAGAATTTCTAGCGGCGGCGCGCAGCAAGCGCACCAACGCCAAGCGTCAGCAGGCAAATCCACCACGCCAGCGCGGCATTGATGATCAGATGCCCCTGCTTGGGCGTATCGGCCAGACCATCGCCGAGTACGGTGATGGACAGGGTCACGGCCATGACCGCGACCGTGAGTGCGGTGTAGACCAGGATGCGCGGCCGGATGCGTCCAAACCGCGGCCACAGCAGCGCGATCAAGGCCAGCGGTGGCCCGCCGAGCACGAGCGCACGCAGTAACGGCGCTGTGGTCAGCAGGTCGCTGATGCTGAAAAATTCAGGTGGCAACTTCTGGAAATCACCACCTTCGACCAACCCCAAGCCCGGCGCCAGCCAGGGATCCAGCGCCAGCACGCCATGCCACCACAGCCGCAAAGCCATGCCGGGATCGTGCAGCAGCAGCGCCAGTTCGCGGTCGCGCGTGACGTTCGCGATCCCCGGACAAGCGTGCTCCGGGTAATCGTCCATCTGCCACGCGCGCGTGCCCAGGTAGCGCAGGCAATCCGGCGCCAGGCCCAGGTCGGCGGCAGCCGCTGCAGGATCACGCGCATTCGGCAGCAAGCCGGTGAAGGTCACATCGGCGCGATTGAACATGTCGATCGCGCGGATCGCATCGCTGTCGCGCTGCAATTGCACCACTTGCACCGCGAGTCCGGCCAGGGCGCCGATGAGAATCGCCTTGCCTTGCCACGGCCAACGACGCGCAGCCCAAAAGCCGAGTCCGAGCACGATAACGGCGCAGACCAAGGGCAGCAGCAGATGCTGGATCTTGGCGGTTGCCAGGGCAAAGGCGGCGACCGCCAGCAACACACGTGGCAGCGTCGTGCGCGACTTGCCGACACTGAGCACGATAAGGCCGAACAAGGCATACAGCGCCAGCAACGCCGTCCATTCGGCGTAGAAGGTATTCAGATAGACCGTGTTTGCCGGATCGGCGAACAGTAAGGGCAGCAGCAAACCGTTCGTCAACGCCGAACCCCACTCGCCGCATCGCAGCCAAGCCAAGGTGAATGCAGCCCAGACACCAAGCAGTGCGGCGAATTTCAGCGTACCGATCCAGCGCACGCAATAGCGCTGGACGTCGGCGAGCGCCTGCTGG
>JANXVS010000579.1 GCA_025351555.1 Pseudomonadota bacterium
CGGGTGCGCCGTTGTTCACGGTGACGCTGGTCAGGGTGATGCCATTGTTGGTGTAGGAGTTGGACAGCCACACGCCCGGTGTCACGCCTTCGGAGACGCCCATGCCGCCGCGCAATTGCGTCTTGTAGTCCGAATCGAACATGTAGTTGAACGAAACGCGCGGCTCGAGCACGCCGGTGCCCACCGTTGCATTGTTGCGCATGCCATAGGCAGCCGTGAACGCGGCGTTGTAAAGCGGTTTGCCATCCGCTTGGGGCAGGTCATAGCGCAGTCCATACTGCATCGAGAAGTTTTGGGTAAGTTGCCACGTATCCTGCACGAACAATCCGTACTGATTCAGGCTCCAGTCGGCGGCAATGTCCTTGAGCGAGTAACCCGGTGCTGGATAGAACAATTGGTAGAGCGAATACTTGCCCGCCTGGAAATCGGCAATGCTGTTGAACGTATAGGCGCCGAATTCGGTGCGACCGAACAGATTGTAGAAATCGTCGCGCTGGTAATCGAAGCCAGCCTTCACCGCGTGATCGCCGAGCGACCAGGTGCCGGCGAAAAATGCGTCGGTCGTCGCAACCTTGAGCAGGTTGTAGTGACGGAATTGATCTTCGCCGAATTCCACCGCGGCATTCTGCGTGCTGGTATCGGCCTTGTTGGCGAACACGATCACCTGCGGCTGCTGCGCGTCCACGGTCGGCGCCGAACGATACTTCGCGTACGAGATCGAAGTTTCGGTCGAGAAATTGCTGGTCCAGTCGTCGTAGAAGTTCAGCACGCCCTGCTGCAGCTTGCGGCCTTGGTTGTACCAGTAGCTCGACAGCCCGAGCTGCGGGCTGGACCCGGTGAAGTTGCCCTGGATGATCGGCTGCGAACCCTTGGTCTGGTCGTAGCGGAAGCTCATGCGGTGGCCGTCGGCGATATTCCAGTCGATCTTCGCGAGCGCGCGCTTTTCGTCCTGGTTGGCGCCGGTGGCATTGAAATCACCGGGCTGCATGCCGTAACCACGCGCGATCGACGTGATCTGGTTCAGCTGATCCTGGGTGATCGGCACGATGTTGTCGCGGCCCGAACCAATGGGACCAAAACTCGGCGCTGGCGCATCCAGCTTGGATTCCTCCAGGTCGAGAAAGAAGAACAGCGTGTCCTTGATGATCGGGCCGCCGAGCGACACACCGCCGGTCCATTTCTGGCTATAACCCTTGAACGGCGTGTCATTATGGCCGTCGCCGGTCAAGTCGTTCGCGTTGGTGTAGGCGTAGTACGCCGAACCGTGAAAGTCATTGGTGCCACTCTTGGTGACGATGTTGATCGCCGCACCGACCGCGCGCTTGTTGCTCACGTCATAGTTCGCGGTGGAAATGTTGTATTCCTCGATCGCATCGTAGGACAGCGGCTGGTTCTGCGAGGGCAAGCCGTTGGCTTCCAGACCGAACGAGTCGTTGGTCGGCACCGCATCGATCGTGATGTTGTTGTAGCGGTTGTTCTGTCCAAGCGCGCTGATCTGGGTAAACCCACCGGCCTGGTTGTTGTT
Source organism: Pseudomonadota bacterium (assembly GCA_025351555.1). GTDB lineage: Bacteria > Pseudomonadota > Gammaproteobacteria > Xanthomonadales > Rhodanobacteraceae > Rudaea. The sequence goes on from JANXVS010000579.1 coordinate 1,526, forward strand.
GGTCAGGGTGATGAACGGATCCATGCGCGCGATCTGCTGGATCGAGCGATCCGGATTCGGCAGCACTTGGAGCTCGCGCTGCGAGATATTCACGCTGATGCCCTTGTTGTCGGGCTGGAAAGTCTGCGACACGGAATTCGCGGTGACGCTCACGCCAGCCAATTCCGTCGCGGTCTGGCCCAAGCTAAGGTTTATCGTCGCTTCCTGCGCCAGTTGCAGATAGACATCGCTCTTTTCGGTCTTTTCCAGGCCAGACTTGGAAACCGTGATCTTGAAAGGGCCACCGACGCGCAGACCCTGCGCCAAATAACGGCCGTCGGCATTGGTCGTTTCGGTTCGCGTCGTATTGCTGGGAACGTGGACGATTTCCACCGTCGCGCCGGCAACCGGATTGCCGGCCGGATCGCTAACGCGGCCGCTCAATCCCGCTGAAGTGTTCTGCGCAAACGCGCTCGGCATCGCCAGCAGCGCTACGATCAGCCAGAACGCAAGATGGATTCCAAGTCGCTTGTTCATCGATCTACACCCTTGGTCTTTGCCCAAACAAAAATGCAGCCGCCGTTCCCGGCTACCGCGGCGATACCGGAGGACGAAGTTTCATCATTACTTGTAGCGACCTCGCCTCCCGCCTAGTACCAACCCCACGGAAACCTGGGTCGCTTAACGACAGTTTAACAGGATTCTGTGACAGTTTTTATGCCCGGACCGATTCCGGGCTCGGCCCAGGCTGACTCAGGTACCGCGCGCGTTTGGCATCCTTGAGCCTTGCCAGACCCAGACCGATCCAGCTCCTTTAGCTCTTGCCCAAGTACACCGCTATGCCATCGAGAAACATCTGCACCGACAGCGCCACCAGCAACATGCCCATCAGGCGCTCCAGCGCGGTCAGCACGCTGGCGCCAAGCCAGCGGAACAAGTAGGTCGACGACAGCAGGATCAGCGCAGTCGCCAGCCACGCGCAGAACAGAGCAATGCTCCAGTCCGCGGTACGTCCAGGCGCGGAGTTGGTCATCAACATCAGGGCAGCCATTGCCGAGGGCCCGGCGACGCCGGGAATCGCCAGCGGCACGATGAACGGCTCGGCGCCTTGCACTCCGCCGAAAATTCCACCCTCGCGCGGCGGAAAGATCATTTTCACACCGATCAGAAACAGCACGATACCGCCGGCGATGCTGATCGATTCAGGCCGCAGTTGCAGCGCACGCAGCACATAACTGCCGCCGAGCAGGAACGCGAACAGCACCCCCAGCGCGATGACCAGTTCGCGCAGCATGACGCGGCGGCGACGTTCCGGCGCCACATTTTTCAGCAGACTCAGAAACAACGGCACATTGCCGAGCGGATCCATGATCAGGAACAGCAGGATGCCGGCGGACAGGGTACTCATCGAGCTTTCCATCGGTCTGCCCCTCTTCAATCAAGTACCGCTGCACAAATCCACAATGTTGCAAATTCAATCAATCGCCGCGCGCAGATCCAAGGTGCAGCCGCGCACGGGCGCTGCATCGGCACTCAGCAGATAAACAACTGCCGCCGCATCCGGCAACGGCAGCGCAAGCGTGTTCTCGCCGTAATATGCGGCACGCCGCAGCGCCGTGCGCATGGGCGCCGGCAGCAGTGCATGCACACGCACCGGGCCATTCTCGGTTTCTTCATGCAGGATGCTGGCGAGCCCGGCCAGCGCATGCTTGGCGACGCCGTAACCGCCCCAGAATGCCTTGCGCATGCGCACCGGATCATCCAGCACGAACACGACGCTGGCATCGGCTGATTGCCGCAACAGCGGCATACAGGCTTGGGTGAGCAGGAACGGCGCATTGAGATTCACATGCAATGACTGCATCCATTCTTCTGGCGCAATGTCGGCGGCAGGTTGCAAGCTATTGAAATGCGCAGCCGCATGCACGATGCCATCCAGGCGTCCGCATTCGCGTTCAATCGCATCGGCCAGATCGGCGTAGTCGCGAGGCGTGGCGCCGGCAAGATCCAGCGGATAGATCGCCGGTTTGGCGCCGCCAAGCGCCACCAGTTCGTCGTATACTTTTTCCACCGACCGCAGTTTACGCCCCAGCAGCACGACGCTGGCGCCGGCTTTCGTCGCCGCCAGCGCGGCGGCGTGACCGAGCCCGCCGGTCGCACCGGTAACCAGCACGACACGACCACTCAGGCTATCCGGCGCAGGCGTCCAGTTCGATGGTAGCCGTACAAAATTGGGTTGAGTCATCGTCGCGGTCAGAAGCGGCGGGTTAGAAATTCAGGATTTGCGCGCTTCCTTGACCATGCGCTCCAGCTCGCCGCTTTCGTACAGCTCCATGGTGATGTCGCAGCCGCCTATCAGTTCGCCGTTGATGAACAATTGTGGAAACGTCGGCCAATTCGAATAGCGCGGCAGGTTCGCACGCACTTCCGGATCCTCCAGCACGTTGACCGAAGCGAACTCGGTGCCGGTGGCCTTGAGCGCCTGTGAGGTGCGGCTGGAAAATCCGCACATGGGAAATTGCGGCGTGCCCTTCATGAACAGCACGATAGGGTTGGCGTGCAGCGTCTGCTTGATGCGTTCGAGAGTATCCATGTCAACCTTGCTGTGAATGAACCTGCGACAACACGTCGCGAAGTTGTCAATTGTACCAGCCGCGCACGCCGGATTCGCGTTTATACTGTCTGTTCTTACCCGTGTGTGTCCGGCCAATCCAAGGAGAAACATCATGGCAATCGAACTTCCTGCCCTGCCGTGGGCGCGCGAGGCGCTTGCGCCGCATATTTCCGCCGAAACCATCGACTATCACTACGGCAAGCACCATCAGGCCTATGTCACCAATCTCAACAACCTGATCAAGGGCACCGAGTTCGAGAACCTTGACCTGATCGCGATCATCAAGAAAGCGCAGGGCGGCATGTTCAACAACGCTGCGCAGGTCTGGAACCACACGTTCTACTGGAACTCGCTGAGCCCGAAAGGCGGCGGCGAACCAACCGGCAAACTCGCCGACTCGTTCAAGAAATCGTTTGGCGGTTTCGCCCAGTTCAAGGAAGAATTCACCAAGACGGCGACCACGACGTTCGGATCAGGCTGGGCCTGGCTGGTGCAACGCGCGGATGGCAATCTCGGGTTGGTCAGCACCAGCAACGCGGCTACGCCGATCACTGGCAGCGATCGGCCGCTGCTGACCTGCGACGTGTGGGAACACGCGTATTACATTGATTACCGCAATGCCCGACCTAAGTACATTGAGGCATTCTGGAATTTGGTAAATTGGGATTTTGCTGCCAGCCAGATGGCGTGATTTGCA
>JANXVS010000582.1 GCA_025351555.1 Pseudomonadota bacterium
TGTTCGAAAGCAGACTGGGTTGTGCACTGACAACGGTTTGCGGCGCGGTAGTGGATGGCTGGGTCAATTCCTCAATCTTCTTGGATGCTTCCTGCGCCTGTCGGATGGGTTCCCGGAAACTGCGGAATCGCTGCTCGATCGTTTGCATCGTCGCAGGCGCGCTCGCGATCCATTGCTGGGCCGGTTCTTTCAGGCTCGCCACGCCGAACACCAGAGCCGCCACTACGGCGGCAAGCGTCAACAGGCTGCCCAAAGCTCGCGGCAAGCGGACAACATGTTCCAGAAACGTAACCACAGGTGACAGCAACAGTGAAAGCAACAAGGCCAGGACCATCGGTACGAGTATTTCTTGCGCTATGGAGCACAGCACAAGAATGAGCAATACCAGAATGGCCAGCACGCCGCGTTTGAGGCTTCGAAGGTCCGATCGGCCGCGATGGATTGTCTCTGGTTTTGCTTTTGGCGATGTTCCCTGGATTACCTGGCCATCGACCGCGTTGGCGAGGGTATCGGCAACGCCAAGGGAATTGGCTGCAGCAGTAGTTGGCTCGTCATTCACGATCAATTTCATCAACCCTTCAAGTAACGCAATTGCACGAAGGTTGCTCGCAGTCGTACAAGTCTGTTCGCATTGTGGCAACGGCGCAATTGATAGTCCTCGCCGGTAGTGCTCCTGCATGCCGGCATACCGGCCATCCATGGCCATAAAAAACCGGTGCCTGTCGCTCGGACAGGCACCGGCATCTTCCCGGCAACTAGGTTGCCGGAGCCCATCCGTGGACGTTTCCTTGTTCCCTGCGGAACGCATCACATCCTTGTTCCTTCCGGAACACATTACAGGTTGTGCTGGAACTCCTTGACCTGTTTGTCGGCCACATCCCTGGCTATTCCATAACGCTCCTGAATCTTGCCGGCCAGATATTCGCTGGTGCCTTCGGCCTGCCTCAGATCATCATCTGTGAGCTTGCCCCATTTTTCCTGAATCTTGCCGGACAACTGCTTCCATTGGCCCGCGATACGATCGTTGTTCATTAGCTTTCTCCTGGTTGTTCAGGCGAATCAATTACGCGATGTCAAAGCCGACGCATCGACTCTGTGCACGCCCTCTATTGCTTTCGTAACGGCGACGGATTTCATCACCTGCGCCTTGGTATCGACAACGCCAACGAGGATCACGACGCCATTGGTCGTCGTGACGCTGATGTCGGTGGACGGAATGCCCTTGGTCGTCATCAGTTCGAATTTCACCTTGGTGGTGATCCAGGTATCGGCGCCCGGCTGCTCGGATTTTACCTGCGACATGGCCGCTGGTGACGTATTGGCCATATCGTCCGCCAGCGCGGAACCGACTGTGCCGAGGGCGAGCAAGGCGCCGAGCGTGGTGACAAAAAGACTGCGTTTCATGATGAATGACCCTCTATAAACAAAACGCGTGAGTCCAAACACGCGGCGCAGCAATAAAAGCTGCTTTCCAAGACGTATCAAGTTGTATGCCACAGAAATTTTTCCATGTTGGCAATGGCTTACAGGGATTTAACCAAGCCCCCAACATGCAGCTTGCATGGCATGCACCGGGCATTGTTGCGACTTGCACGACGGGCCCGATGCGCACTATCCGTGCAATTATATAAATATGTAAAAAGATAAACAGTGACGCCTTGGTGGCGATGCCGCAACAACGCCAGCGCAAGACGCTGCGCTCAGGCGGGCAGCAGGATGGTGAACGTGGTACCGCGCCGGGGCAGCGACGATACGCGGATTTCACCACCGTGCTGGTGCACGATTTCCTTGCAGATGGCCAGACCAAGCCCCGCGCCGCCTCGCTTGGTGCCGATCTGCACAAACGGCTGAAAGATCAATGCCTGCTGTGCATAGGCAATGCCGGAGCCAGTGTCGACAACAGCGATCGCCACGCGTTCGGATGCGCGATGCGCGCTGAGCATGACACTGCCGCCGGCGGGCGTGTGGCGCAAGGCATTGGCGACGAGATTGTCCAGCACGCGGTCGAATGCACTGCGACACAACGACAGCCGCGGCAAGCCTGCCTCCAGTTCCAGCTCCAAGGCGATGCCGGCATCGGTCGCCGCAAGTGTGAAGCGCTGGCGCGCCTGCGTCAGCACATCATCAATCTCGGTCGGCGCGCGCTCGATCGCCTGCTCGCCAACGCGCAAGCGCGACAGGTCAAGCAGGTCGTTCAGCAACCCGATCATGCGGGTGAGTTCCTGCTGCACGGTCTGGTACAGCTCTTCATCGCGCGAGCCGGGGGGGAACTGCATTTTCTCGCTGAGCATGCCCAGGCCCATGCGGATACTGGTGATCGGCGTGCGCAATTCGTGCGATGCGCGCAGCACGAAATCGCTGCGCATCTTGTCGAATTCACGCTCGGTGGTGACATCGCGCATCACCATGACCGCGCCGGGCCGGCCGCTTTCGCTCTCGACAAAGCGATTCAACCAATAGGTGAGGATGCGCGCTTCGCCATCGCGTTCGATCAGGATTTCCGGTTCCCCAGCCACGGCAAATTCGCCGTTTGCCAGCACCTCGCGCACGCGCAGTCCAGTCTTGGCATCGCCAATATCCTCGAAGCGCTTGCCGCTGGCGTGGCCGGGTTCGATGCCGAGCTGGCGCTCGGCCACCGGATTGATGCGTTCGATCCGGCCTTCGTCGGAGAAGATCACCAGACCATCACCAATGCTGTCGAGCACCGCCTCGCTGCGACGCTGCTCGACGACGATGCGCTCCAGATTGGTTGCACGGAACAGGCGCAAGGCCTGTCCCATGGCCTCGAAATGGCGCCCGAGCGCGTTGAATTCGTCGATCGATCCGTCGTTGTATACAATTTCAAAATCGCCTTGACCCATGCGTCGTACCAGCGCGGCAAGCTGGCCCGCCGGGCGGGTGATGCTGCGCACCAGGCGCAAGGTCGCCAGCAGACCGACGAGCAGGGCG
>JANXVS010000589.1 GCA_025351555.1 Pseudomonadota bacterium
CATCGACGACTCGAAGACCATACGCCGCACCGCCGAAACCCTGCTCAAGAAGGAAGGCTGCGACGTGGTCACCGCAACCGACGGGTTCGAGGCGTTGGCGAAAATATCCGATCAGCAGCCGAATATCATTTTCGTCGACATCATGATGCCGCGCCTGGATGGCTACCAGACCTGTGCGCTGATCAAGAACAACCAGATGTTCAAGGGCACGCCGGTGATCATGCTGTCGTCCAAGGACGGCCTGTTCGACAAGGCGCGCGGGCGCATCGTCGGTTCCGAGCAGTACTTGACCAAGCCTTTCACGCGTGAAGAGCTGCTCGGAGCGATCCGGCGGCATGTCAGCCACAAGTAAGCGCGGAGGCCATCCGGAAAGCCTAAGGGGAAAACGATGGCGCATATTCTTATCATTGACGATTCGCCGACCGACGTGCGCGTGTTCACCACGCTGCTCGAGAAGAACGGGCATCGCGTGAGCAGCGCGGGCAGCGCCGAGGAAGGCATCGCGACGGCCAAACGCGAGCGTCCGGATCTGGTGATCATGGATGTGATCATGCCGGGCATGAATGGTTTCCAGGCCACGCGCACGCTCAGCCGCGAAGCCGAGACTTCGGCTATTCCGGTGCTCATCGTCACGACCAAGTCGATGGAAACCGATCGCGTCTGGGGTTTACGTCAGGGCGCCAAGGATTTCCTGGTAAAACCCGTTGCCGAGCAGGAATTGCTCGCGCGCATCCAGAACCTGCTGGCGAACTGACTTAACTCATGGCCACCGTTCTCGACACGCAGCAGCTCTCGGCCTTCGAGGCGCTGGCCGATTACGAACGGCGCAGTCTGGCGCATGCCGCCGGATTGCCCGAGCAGATTGAAGCCCCCGGTTTGTGGCGTGGTATCGGTTTTCGCGTCGGCTCGCGCTATCTGGTCAGCAGCATCAAAGAGGTCAACGAAATCCTGACCCAGCCGTCGCTGACGATCGTGCCTGGCACGCGGTCGTGGCTGCTGGGCGTAGCCAACGTCCGCGGCAATCTGGTGCCGGTGGTCGATCTGAAGCAATATCTGGAAGGCGATCGCACCCAGTTCACCGATACCAGCCGCGTGCTGCTGGTGCGACAAGCCGGCGGCAGTGTCGGGCTACTGATCGATGAGGTACTCGGACAGCGCAATTTCTCCGAAGAGCAGCGCGCCGACGCATTTGGCGAGGAAGACGACCGCTATAGCCGTTTTGTGGCGGAGAAATATCCATTGGGCGATGTGATCTGGGGGCAATTCAGCATGACTGCCCTGGTGCGGACCCCCGATTTCGTACAGGCGGCGGCTTGAGCGCCTTTGGCATTGCAAAAGTATTCAAGGGGTGAGTTATGAGCGTAACGACAGGTGCAGTTGGCGGTAAGGAACGGACGGGCGGAGCCAATTCACTACTCGTCGTATTGCTGATCGCGGCGATCATCGTGGCCTTGGCGGATTTCGGTTTCCTGACCTACAACGCGGGTCAGGATGCCAAGGCCAACGCCCTGGTCACCAAGATCCAGGTATCGTCGCAGCAATTATCCAAGGTGGCCAACGACGCCGCCGGCGGCAACATCGATGCGTTCAAGACCCTGGAAATCACGCGCAACGCCGTCGACGACCTGCTCAACAAGCTCAAGAAAGGTGATGCGACCACGGGCATGCGCGGTTATGGCGATTCCGGTGTGAGCAAGGAGATTTCCGATCTGGACAAGGCCTGGGCGCCGCTCAACACCAATGTCACCAAGATCCTGGACAGCAAGGAACAGGTGCTCAGCACATCGGCAGTGGCAGCTGATTTCAATAGCAAGATGCCGGTACTCAATTCGCGCATGGATGAAGTGGTCAAGATTCTGGCCGAGAAGAACGGCTCGGCCAGTCAAGTGCAGATTTCCTCGCGTGAAATGCTGCTCGCCGATCGCATGCAGCGTCGCGTGCAGTCCATTCTGCAGGGTGGCGAAGAAGCGCAATCGGCTGCCGACGGCTTGCAGCGCGATGCGCAGTTCTACGGCGCGGTGCTTGCGGGTCTGATCAGCGGCAATCCGGATCTGAATATCAAGGCGATGGACAACCCCAATGCCAAGCAGATTCTGACCGACATCAACCAGCAATGGACAGAACTCGTCGGCGATCCGGTCAAGAAACTGCTCGATTCTGCCTCCGCCCTGCAGGATGTGAAGCAGTCCGCCGATCAGACTTCCATCGACAGCCAGACCATGCTGCTGAAGGCCGAACCGGTGTCCAAGGGCATCACCGACCTGCCGGGCAAGCGCGCGCAGTTTTTGTTTCCGAGCCTGCTGCTGGGTGTGATCGCCGCGATCGCCGCGATCGTGCTGGTCATGCTGCTGGGCTTCAGCCAGATTCGCAACTCGCGCCAACGCTACCAGGTCACCGCCGAACTGAACCAGCGCAATCAGGAAGCCATTCTGCGCTTGCTGGACGAAATGGGATCGCTCGCCGAAGGTGATCTCACGGTCAAGGCGACGGTCACCGAAGACATCACCGGCGCGATCGCCGACTCAGTGAATTTCGCGGTCGAGGCGCTGCGCTCACTGGTGACGACGATCAACGAAACCGCGGTGCAGGTATCTGCCGCCGCGCAGGAAACCCAGGCGACGGCGATGCATCTGGCCGAAGCCGCCGAGCATCAGGCGCAGCAGATTACCTCGGCTTCGGCCGCGATCAATGAAATCGCGGTGTCGATCGATGAAGTATCCAAGAACTCGGCCGAATCGGCCGACGTGGCGCAACGTTCTGTGCAGATCGCATCCAAGGGCGCCGGCATCGTACGTCAGACCATTCAGGGCATGGACTCGATTCGCGATCAGATTCAGGAGACCTCCAAGCGCATCAAGCGGCTGGGTGAATCCACCCAGGAAATCGGTTCGATCGTGGAACTGATCAACGACATCGCCGAACAGACGAACATTCTGGCCTTGAACGCCGCCATTCAGGCGGCATCCGCCGGTGAGGCCGGCCGCGGATTCGCGGTCGTCGCCGACGAAGTGCAACGACTGGCCGAACGCGCCTCGGGTGCGACACGGCGTATCGAAACCCTGGTGCAGACGATTCAGGCCGATACCAACGAAGCGGTCACCTCGATGGAGCAGACCACCACGGAAGTGGTCGCCGGCGCACGTCTGGCCGAGGACGCGGGCTTGGCGCTGGGCGAGATCGAAAAGGTGTCGAACGATCTGGCGGATCTGATTCAGAACATTTCC
>JANXVS010000010.1 GCA_025351555.1 Pseudomonadota bacterium
AGTATCGCGATGATGTCTTTGAGTTCCTTGTAGCGTTGCAGGGTGGCCTGCACGCGGCGCGCGGTGTCGTAATGCTCGGTGCCAATGACGTTCGGATCGGGCTGGCGGCTGGTGGAATCCAGCGGATCCACGGCCGGATAAATGCCGAGCGAAGCGATGTTGCGCGAAAGCACGACGGTTGCATCCAGATGCGAGAACGTGGTCGCCGGCGACGGATCGGTCAAGTCGTCTGCGGGCACGTAGATCGCCTGCACCGAGGTGATTGAGCCGGTCTTGGTCGAAGTGATGCGTTCCTGCAACGTACCCATTTCCGCGGCCAGGGTCGGCTGGTAACCGACCGCGGAGGGCATGCGTCCGAGCAGCGCAGATACTTCGGTACCGGCCAGCGTGTAACGGTAGATGTTGTCGACGAAGAACAGCACGTCGCGGCCCTTGCCGGAGGCGTCTTTTTCGTCGCGGAAATATTCGGCCATGGTCAGGCCGGTCAGGGCCACGCGCAGGCGGTTGCCCGGCGGCTCGTTCATCTGGCCGTACACCATCGCCACTTTCGACTCGCTGATGTTGTCGAGCTTGATGACGCCGGCTTCGATCATCTCGTGATAGAAGTCGTTGCCTTCGCGCGTGCGCTCGCCGACACCGGCGAACACCGACAAACCGGCGTGCTGGGTCGCGCTATTGTTGATCAGTTCAAGCATGTTCACGGTCTTGCCGACGCCGGCGCCGCCGAACAGGCCGATCTTGCCTCCCTTGGCGAATGGGCAGACCAGATCGATAACCTTGATACCGGTTTCGAGCAGATCATTCGCTGCGGCCTGTTCGTCGTAGCTCGGTGCGGAGCGATGGATAACCCAGCGCTCTTTCTCGCCGATCGGGCCGGCTTCATCGATCGGATTGCCGAGCACGTCCATGATGCGGCCAAGCGTGGCCTTGCCGACCGGTACCTTGATACCTTCGCCGGTGTTGCGCGCCACCAGGTGGCGCTTCAGGCCGTCGGTGGAACCGAGCGCAATCGTGCGCACGATGCCGTCGCCGAGCTGCTGCTGCACCTCGAGTGTGATTGGAGCAGCAGCTCCCTCGACGTTTAGAGCGTCGTATACTTTTGGCACCTGATCGCGCGGGAATTCGACGTCGACTACCGCGCCGATGATTTGGACTACTTTGCCCTGATTCATTTTCATGTCCTCAAAAACTCAAGTTCTGTGTTGAGCTGCGCGCGCTATGACTAGACTGCCGCGGCGCCGCCGACGATTTCCGAAATTTCCTGGGTGATCGCGGCCTGACGCGCCTTGTTGTAGACCAGCGTGAGGCTGTCGATCGCCTTGGTCGCGTTGTCGCTCGCCGACTTCATCGCCACCATGCGCGCGGCGTGTTCGCTCGCCAGATTTTCCAGCGTCGCCTGATACACCAGCGACTCGATGTAGCGCGCGAGCACATGATCCAGCACCGTCTGCGCATCGGGCTCGTAGATGTAGTCCCAATCGTAGGCCGTGATCAGCGTGGCCGAGGGCGGCAGCGGCAACAGCTGGTCGAGTGTGGCCTTCTGCGTCATGGTGTTGACGAAATTGTTGTAGGCCAGGGTCAGACGATCGACGCGGCCGGCGGTGTAGGCATCGAGCATCACCTTGATCACGCCGATCAATTGCTCGACCTTGGGGCGTTCGCCCAGATGCGAGGCGCTGCCAATCAGGTTGACCTTCAGACGACGGAAGAACGCATTGGCCTTGGTGCCGATGGCGACAATGTCGACTTCGACGTTCTTTTCCTGCCAGCCGCGGATTTCCGCGAGCAGCTTGCGGAACAGGTTCGAGTTCAGACCGCCACACAGGCCGCGATCGGTGGAGATGACGATGTAGCCGACACGCCGGGTTTCCTTGCGCTCGTTCAAGAATGGATGTCGATACTCGGAATTGGCCTTGGCCAGATGACCGATCACCTGACGCATCGCGCGCGCGTACGGACGCGAGGCCTTCATCAGGTCCTGCGCCTTGCGGATTTTCGAGGCCGAGACCATTTCCAGCGCACGCGTCACCTTGCGGGTGTTCTGCACGCTCTTGATCTTGGTTTTTATTTCTCTGCCGCCAGCCATTCGATACTCGCTTCGCTTGTTGTGAAGTCGGCTGCTGAGCAGCCTGTGAAATCGCGCCTGCGGCGCTGTAAAGAGCAAAGGGAGCTTTGCTTCTACCCTTTACCGTTCACTATTCACCGTTCTTACCAGCTTCCGGTCTTCTTGAACTCTTCGATGCCTTTCTTCAGTGTGGCTTCGATGTCGTTGTTCCAGTCGGACTTGTCGTTCGCCGCCTTCACCCAGTCGCCATAGTTGTTGGCAAAATGCGCGTGCAGGCCTTTTTCAAATGGCAGGATTTGCGCAATCGCCAGATCGTCCAGATAACCTTTCTCGGCCGCATACAGCGAAACCGCCAGCTCAGCCACGGACAGCGGCGCGTATTGTTTCTGCTTCATCAGTTCAACGACGCGCTGGCCGCGTTCGAGCTGGGCGCGCGTGGCGGCATCAAGATCCGACGCGAATTGCGCGAATGCCGCCAGTTCGCGGTACTGCGCGAGCGAGAGCTTCACGCCGCCGGACAGCTTCTTGATGATCTTGGTCTGAGCGGCGCCACCGACGCGCGACACCGAGATGCCGGCGTTCACG
>JANXVS010000041.1 GCA_025351555.1 Pseudomonadota bacterium
TGCCAAGCAGATGCTGGAAAGTGCCACAGGTCAAAGCCCCTCCCCCTTGATGGGGGAGGGGTTGGGGAGAGGGTGACGCATGCGAGCAGGCGCCTGCGGCGCCTTCCCCTCTCCCGCCGCGCTGCGCGCGTCGGCCTCTCCCACAAGGGGAGAGGCGATAAAATCGCTATGCTTTCGACGCTTTCCTCTTCGCCCTTACATACAGCACCAGGCTGTGATCCTCGATCACGTAGCCGTGCTTGTCGGCGACCTCGCGCTGCAGGCGTTCGATCTCTTCGCTGACGAATTCGACCACCTTGCCGGTATCGACATCGACCATGTGATCGTGGTGTTTGCCGCGGTCGATTTCGTAGACGGCCTGACCGCCCTCGAAATTGTGCTTGGCGACCAGACCCGCGGCCTCGAATTGGGTCAGCACACGGTAGACGGTCGCCAGGCCGATATCGTCGTGGTGATCGAGCAGGCGGCGATAAATATCCTCGGCAGTCATATGCTTGCCGTCGGAAGCTTCGAGTATTTCGAGGATGCGCATGCGCGGATGCGTGACCTTCAGGCCGGCCTTGCGCAAATCCTGGGTTTCCATGCTGGCCTCCTGAGCGCAGGCTGCGCGCTAACGTGAAAAACACGCTAACGGATACAACTGGGTCGCTAGTGTATCATCGGCCGCTTTCCGCCCGACGGTAACGTGAATGATCAAGGCCCGCATGACCAAAATTCCACGCCTCGCCGCCCTAGCGCTCTGCGGCCTCGCCGCCGCCGCGTGCAGCCCAATCTACAAACTCGACATCCAGCAAGGCAACCTGCTGAGCAAGCCCTTGGTCGATTCGCTCAAGCCCGGCATGACCAAGCACCAGGTGACTCTGGTGATGGGCTCGCCATCGGTGGTCAGTCCGTTCGACAAGAATCGCTGGGATTATGTCTCGACCCAGCGCCATGGCAACGGTCGCATGGAAACCAAAGATCTGACGCTGTATTTCGAAGGTGACGCGTTGGGGCGGATCGAGGGCGATTATTTCGCCGAGAATCCGCAGGAGCTGATCAAGGAAGCAACCAAGTACAAGCGCCAGTATCCGGACGACAAGCGCCCGGACGACGACAAGAAGAAAAAACAAGGTAGTCAGGGCTAAGGTTTGAGGCGCGCCCTTCTCCGGCGCGAATCCTTGGGATCGGCCTGAAGCGGACGGTACAGCTCGATGCGATCGCCGGCGTGCAAACGCGTCGCCGCTGTGACGCTGCGCCCGAAGATGCCGAACCCTGCCGGCGTGAAATCGGGCGGCAACTCGGCGTGGATGCCGCTTGCCAGGATCGCCTCGTCGACCGTGGAATTTGCGGCAATTTCCACTTTTCGCAGGATCTGGCGCTGCGGCTCGGCATAGACGATTTCGATACGGATCGAATCAGCCATGTTCGCATCATTCATGACTACGGCTGGCTTCACGACAGAATTCATCGACCATGCGATCGGCAAGCTTCTCGAAACCGGCGCGCATGACGGGTGCCATCAGGCGGCCGGCGTAGTCGAAGTCCAGAGCCAGCGACACTTTGCAGCCATCCTCGCCGAGCGCGGTGAAGTCCCAGGCGCCGCGCAGTTCGCGGAATGGGCCAGCGGCCAGCTGCATGGCGATGCGGTGCGGCGGGTCGAGGGTGTTGCGGGTGGTGAAGTCCTGGGTCATGCCGGCGATGCGTAATTCCAGTTTCACGGTGAGTGCACCGGGCTCGCGCGATAATACCTGCGCACCGCTGCACCAGGAAAACCGGCGCGGATAGGCTTCGACATCGTTGACGAGATCGAACATTCGCTGCGCGCTCTGGCGCACAATGGCGCTGCGTCGGATTTGAATCACCGATAGTTTCCGCCTAGTAGGTTTTCAAGCGCACGGCATCGCATCAAGAATGCCACCGTCAGTTTAAGTCCAAATCGGCAACACGATGGCCAACAAGAAAGAAAAAGGCAAAAGTGGCGACTCCACCATCGCGCTGAACAAGCGTGCACGGCATGAGTACCACATCGACGAACGCTACGAGGCCGGGCTTTCGCTGCAGGGCTGGGAAGTGAAAAGTCTACGCGCGGGAAGGATCAACTTCGGCGACTGCTACGCCACCGTGAAGAACGGTGAGCTCTATCTGTTCGGCGCCTCGATCCCGCCGCTCATTTCCGCGTCGACCCACGTCATTGCGGACGACCGCCGCACCCGCAAACTGCTGCTGCACCGCGAAGAGATCGACAAGCTCATCGGCGCCGTCGAGCGCAAGGGCTACACCATCATCCCGACGGCGATGTACTGGAAACACAATCGTGTCAAAGTCGAAATCGGCCTGGCCAAGGGCAAGCAAGA
>JANXVS010000047.1 GCA_025351555.1 Pseudomonadota bacterium
TCGTTGTCGCTTCGCTGTGTTCGTCATCCGAACATGATGACCAAACCCAAGCCCGTTGAAAATACCTGCAAGCCAATCGCCACGCAGCTTACAGCTACGTTTACATCGTCAATTCACCCACACGACTTCCTGAAGACCCAATTATTGAAAGTGCGGTCAAGGATGACCGCTGCTTGATCTCCGCAATCAGGGACGATTGCAGGGAGCAGGCCAAATTGCATGGCTCGGATCGAACTCGACCTCGTTGCGTTCCGCTCCACGATAGCCAAAACCGCAAACCGCAAGCGGGCCTTCCTCCAAAGGATCCAGGCCGAACGCCTGCTCGATATCCACTTCATTGATCGCTGCGGTGACAAAGGCGGCAAGGCCCAGTTCGGTCGCGGCCAGATACAGCGTCTGCGACAGATGGCCGACGTCGAGGATCAGCGCGCGATACGCCTTGGCGTGATTGCGGTACTTCCAGAAATTGCGCTCGAAGCGTGATGTCGGCATCACCAGCACCGGTGCGCTGATGAAATACTGCTGGCCGGCGACGAAACGCGAGGCGAGCGCGGCGGCTTCGTCGGCGCTCAGCGTGCGGATCGGTTCCAGTGCGTGATCGATCGGATGATAGTGATACGCGCCCGGCGCGATGCCGTCGATGCGCTGCACCAGCAGATAGCATTCCGTCGCATGCAGGCCGCCGGCCGAAGGCACACCTTTCTTCAGCAGCTGCACGCCGGGCGCGTAGTCATGCACCGCGCGCGCACCAAACGCGCGGAACAGCACGGTGGAAAATTGTTCCAGCGTCAGCGCCTGGGCCGTGTCGAAATTGCGGCAGGTGACGCGACGCGCGAGCAACGCATCGAGCGCGGAGGATTGCGGGCGCAATAGAGATTGCCGTTGCCCCGCCGCGCTGCGCTCGCGCACCGGCGGCGGCGCCGCGCCGAGCGCATCGAGCAGACTGCCTTCGCTTAATTCGGTGAAACGCTGCTCCGCATCCTTGGTATCGACGCCGCGCCAGCGCGAGGCGTAGTGCATCACCGCCGAGGTGCCGCGCCAGCGCGTCGCGCGCACGCGCTCATCGCGCGCGGCTTGGGCGGAATCTTCCGTGAGCAGCAGACCCGCGTCACGCAATGCATCGACCGCCGCCGGCGGATGCGCGACGTGCAGATCATCCAGCTCGCGCCATTCGCTTGGCGACAGTGCACCGAGCGTTTGCGCGGCGTCCGCGCTCAGCGTCACCTCGTCATCCAGATGCGGCGCCAGCGCGATCCACTCGATGACGTTGCGCAAGCCGTTGCCGCCATCGCCGAGCAGGGCCAGATCGAATACCAGCCGCTCGCGCGGTTCCAGATGCACAATGGCGCAGCGGCGCAGACGCATGCGGTTGCCTCAATTGGATGAACATTTCGCAGCTTACGCGAAATGCCGGCAGCGCTTGGCAAATCGCGCGCGCTGCAGCTAGACTCGCGCTGCCAACAGGGGGATACCATGACTGACACCGCACTAACGAAAGAACAGGGCTTGGCCCTGCTTACCAAGCTTGCCAAGGATGACGCGTTCCGCGCGCGTTTCGAGGGAAAACCAGCGCAGGCGCTTTTTGAGCTGGGGATATCGGCGGAATTAATCGTGTGTTTGCCCGCGCCATGTCTTTGTTCGCGCAAGCTTGCTTCCAAGGACGAGATGGAGGCGGCCAAGAAGCGACTTGTAGCAGAGTTGGATACGAGCATGCTCGCGTTGGTTGTCCCCACCGCGAAAATTTAGACTGACAACGCTCAATCGATCGAGGAACTGAGTGCAGCGAATCGCGTATGACTGCGCGGTCAGTTGGACGCCCTAGGGTTGGTGCCTACACCTTGCGGCGCAGGTGCCGACTTTTCAACGTATTGCTGCGCCATATCCGATGATGCGATATTCAGCGGCATCAGCATCAAGCGCATGTTGGGTTCGCCGTAGGCGCGGCCACGACGCTTGGCTAACCATTGCGCTTGTGCCAGCGCCGAGGCCGCATCGCCTTTGGCTGTATAGGCGTCCATCAGGACTGCGTGCGTCAGATACAGTTCGTTGCCATCCAGAGTCGGCTTGAGTCGCTCGATTGCTACTTCCGGTTTGCCTTGCGCGCGCAGAATTTCTGCTTGCGCTACGGCCAGCATTTTTTCCAGCGTCGGATAGTCGCCACTGGCCGACTCCGGGCCGGCCGCAGCAACCAGGGTATCGGCTTGCTTGGTATCGCCCAGTCTCGCAGAAAGATACGCAGCGAACAGCATCTGGAATTGCACATCAGGCCGGTCGACTTCGTCGGCCTTGCTTAGGGCTTCGCGCGTTTGCTTCGCGTAGTCTGCTAGTGCCATCGTCAGTTTTTCGCGCGATTCCGCCAGCGCACGCAGGCTAAGCTCGATACC
>JANXVS010000077.1 GCA_025351555.1 Pseudomonadota bacterium
CAGTGGCGGCAGCGACGGCCAGGAAAATCCCGGCAGCAGCGCCAGGGTCGGCACGATCAGCGCCAGCACGATCAGGTTCTTGAGCAGGTTCAATTGCAGCGGCGGGAGCGTTTCGCCCAGGCGTTTGTAGATAATGACTCCGCCCGACCACGCCAGCGCGCTGCCGATGGAACACGCTTCACCGATACCCATGCCGTTTTGCCGCGCGCGAAAACGCGGCATTATGGCAGAGCCGCAGACCTTACTTGAGAGTACCGATGTCCAACGCCAGCCTGACCGCACGTATGCAGTTTGTGGTCGAGATCGCCCGTCGCCTGCATCAATACGGTACCAGCGCGCCGCGTCTGGAAGCGGCGATCGACAGCGTCAGTGCGCGTCTGGGGCTCAACTGTCATTCGCTGTCGACGCCGACGTCGATCCTGTTTTCGTTCACTGACCGTGACCAGGGCGACAATGCGCTGGCCGAGGTGACCCAAGTAATCCGGGTATCGCCCGGCCAGGACGATCTGCGCAGCTTGAGCGAAGTCAATGAAATTGCCGATCGCGTCATTGACGGCAAACTGGGAATTGATGAAGGGTTCCGCCTGTTGCGCGAAATTTGCGATCGTCCAAGCGGTCGCCGGCGAACACTCGAAGCGGTGAGTTACGGCATTGCTGCAGCGGCGGTCGCGGCAATCCTGAATTCCTCATGGGCCGATATGCTGGCTGCCGGGGCGATCGGCATGGTCGTCGGCGTGCTGTCGGCGTTCTGTGAAATGCGGCCGCAGTTGCGCCCGAGCCTGGAAGCGATTTGCGCCTTGCTGGCAACCATGATTGCGACCTTGATCAGCGTCTACGTCGTGCCCTTGACGCTGAAATCGGTTGTCCTGGCCAGCCTCATCGTTTTGCTTCCGGGCCTTACGCTGACCACAGCGGTGCGCGAGCTGTCGACCCAACATCTGGTTTCCGGCGTCGCGCGATTCGCGGGCGCCGTGACGACGTTGATCAAGCTCGCTTTCGGAACGATCGTCGCCAATCAATTGTGTACATTGCTGCATCTGGTACCAAGTGCTGCGCCGCTGCCGCCCGTGCCGGGCTGGGCGCAGTGGGTGGCGCTCGTGTTCGGCTGTTTTTCCTTTGCCGTGCTGTTTCGCAGTGCGCGCCGCGATATCCCTCTGGTCATGGCCGCGGCGGTGCTCGGCTATCTGATTACCTACTACGGTGCCCAGCAATTCACCCCGCAGTTCGGGGTATTCCTGGCCGGCCTGGCCATAGGCGCATTGAGCAATCTGTATACACGGATCAGCCGGCGGCCCGCTGCGCTGGTGCGCGTGCCGGGCATTATCCTGCTGGTACCCGGCAGCGTGGGATTTCTGAGTCTTTCAATGCTGGCCGGGCGTGATGTGTTTCTCGGCATCACCATGGCGGTATCCCTGATCGGGATTCTGGCATGCCTGGTTGCCGGCCTGTTGTTCGGCGATGTGATCGTGCCTGCGCGGCGGATTTTATAGGGATGAACCTGCCGGCGCAAAAAACCTTGCACACAGCGCGCCCACGGACTAACGTAACCCCGCGCGGCAAGCACTGAGCCAAGGGCGGGATCGCGGGCATATATTGGGGGCAAGACACGTGGGATTGCTGGACGAACTCGAACAGGAAGCGCAGAAGCTCAAAGCCAATGCCGACGATGCCGTAAAGCGCAAGGGCGATCGCGAGGAAGTGTTTCGCACTCAGCTCGACCCGGGAATGACGGCGTTGTACGAATACCTGACCAAACTCGTCGCCAGTCTGAAAGTCCTGCAACCAAAAAAACAGTTGCGCTACGCGCTCAACGGCTATGGCGACATCATCGCTTATGTCGAGCATGACTACGATCTGAAGGTCAGCCAGCAACCAGGGTCAAAGGAAATCACCCTGAGCTTTCCTTGCGCGATTGCCAGCGAGGAATGCCCGACGGTCGATGTGCAGGGTGGCGGCAAGGTCAAAACCGTGGGCGGGGCGTTCCAGCGCTATCATCTGGGCGGCCTGATGGACCCGAAGAAAGATGCCAACGGCGAGGTGGTTTCGGCCAAGTTCAAGGCCAAGGGCCGCATCGTGTTGAGTGCGACTTTCAGCGCGGATGCCGAGAGCGCCATGGTCAAGATGAATTTCTTCAATTTCGACACGTTTGGCAGCGTCGCCAAGAGTGTCGCGCCGGCCCAACTCGACGCGGCCCTGTTCGACGACATCGGCCGTTATCTGACGCACGAGCCGAACGCGCTGCTGCGCGAGACGCTACCGGATTCCTATCGCTTGCAACTGCGCACCAAGGTGCAGCAAGACCAGATCAAGCGGCGCTGGGAAACCAAGATCAACGAGCAGCAGAAAACCGAACTCGACCAGCTCAAGCGCGACCAGAGCATCGCCGGCAAGTTCGGCAAGCTGGTCGGCAAGAAAGATAGTTGACCGACAACCCGAATATCAGGCGAACAGTCCCAGCAATTCCTCGCGACTGACGTTGCGGCTCTCCGCGTCACGTCTAGCACGATACTCGAACGTGCCGGCAGCCAGGCCGCGCTCTGACACCACGATGCGATGCGGAATGCCGATCAATTCGATATCGGCGAACATCTGACCGGGTCGCAGGCCGCGGTCGTCGAGGCACGCGTCGATACCGAGATTGCCCAGTTCCGCATAGAGTTCTTCGGCGGCCGTGGTCACCTTGGCGTCGTTCTTCGGATTGATCATGCAGATCGCCACGCGCCACGGGGCCATCGGCTCGGGCCAGATGATGCCGGCCGCGTCGTTATTCTGTTCGATTGCCGCGGCGACGATGCGCGACACGCCGATGCCGTAGCAACCCATTTGCATCAGCCGGTTCTTGCCGTCGGCGTCGAGCACGGTCGCGCCCATCGCGGTGGAGTATTTATCGCCGAGCGCGAACACGTGGCCGACCTCGATGCCGCGCGCAATCTGGAGCGTGCCCTTGCCGTCCGGCGCGGCATCGCCGGCGACGACCTTGCGGATGTCGGCAATGATATCGGCTTCTGGCAGGTCGCGG
>JANXVS010000124.1 GCA_025351555.1 Pseudomonadota bacterium
GGCCGCGCATCGGCGCCTTGTCGGGATCGATGTCGCTGCATCTGTATCTGCTCGTCCTACTGTTTGCGCCCCCGATCGCAATGCAGCTGCTCAAGCAGGTGCAACCTGAACCACCCACGTTCTTTCGCGTCATTTCAGAACCGCCGCCGACAGTCGTCAAACCCGAGCCGGCGCCGCCGACACCGGTGCATCATGAATCCCATCCACGTGTGATTCCGCACGTGGCGCCCATCGAGCAGGCGAATCCGGTCATCGCACCAAAGAACGAAGTGTCCTTCCCTACAAACACGCAAGCGGCCGAAACAGTCACCTCAACCCAAGATGTCGCCCCGACTGCGCTTGCCTACAACACCCGCACCCGCGTTGCGTATCCGCGTGAGGCGCTGCTGCGCCGCGAGCAGGGCACGGTCGTGCTGCGCGTACTGGTCGGCGCCGACGGCATCCCGCAAACCGTGGAGATCGAAACGTCCAGCGGCTCGCCGCGCCTGGATAGCGCGGCCCGCGATGCGGTGAAGCATTGGAGCTTCCGCGCAGGCACGCGCAACGGCGTGGCTACCGGCACCTGGGCACGCGTGCCGGTCGCGTTCAATCTGTCGGCGCTTTGAGAGGCTACTTTGTGGACGCCTATGTCCTCAAGCACATGGCATCGGCATGCACGCGCCTTTACACTGGGCGCCATTTTCCCCGGTCTGCCTCCCATGCTCCGCAATTTTCGCTTGCGCCTGCTATTGCCGTGCTTGTCCGTGCTGCTGGGCAGCGCCTGCAACGCACCCACGCCCGGCGCGCCTGCGGTCGCTGCCACCGGTACGCATTCACCACAGGTCGATTTGCCTCGGGTCGATGCCGCGAGTGCCTCGGCTTTCGCCGAAGAGGGTCGCGGTGTGGGCTACGAATTCCATATCCGCTATCCCGACCTGCCGGCGGAATGGAGCGCGTTGAATCTGGCGTTACGCAGCTATGCCACGCAACGCAAGCAGCAATTCCTCGCTGCGCTGTCGCCCGCGGCCGAGCATGGCACGGACACGCCGCTGGCAGCGCTGGATCTGGAATTCGACATCGCCCGGCGCACCGAGGACTTCGTCAGCGTGCTCGCCCGCGAAACCGCACATTCAGGCGCCGATGCCGCACCCACGACCGCGAGCTTCGTTCTGCATCTACAGGACGGTAAACTTTTATTTATTGTGGATTTGTTCACAACGCCCGACGCTGCGCTGCAGGCGCTGAGCGATGAGTGCCGGCGTCAGCTCCAAGGCCGCTACGAAGCAATCCTGCGTCAGAGCACTGGCGACGCCAAGGCGCTGGAGCCGCTGCTCAAGCGCATGCAGACTGGCGTCGAACGCGGCACCCAGGCGAACGCCGCGAATTTCGCCGTCTTTCTCATCGACGGCATCGACAGCAAGGCGATCGGGCTGACCCTGATCTTCCCGCAATCGCAGCTGACCGCAGTCAGCGGCGGCGAACAACAAGTCGAAGTGCCTGCCAAGGTGTTCTACGGCATGCTCAAGCCAGAATACCGTGATGCGTTCTCGGTCGACACCGAAGAACTCAAGCAGGGCGTACGCTAGAAATGCTACAAACGCTGTATTTTATACTTTCTGTTGTGCTGATCGTGGCCGGCATGGCCGGAGCCGTGGTGCCGGCGCTACCCGGCGTGCCGATGGTATTCGCCGGCATGCTGCTGGCAGCCTGGGCTGATCATTTCCAGCATGTCGGTGTGCTCACCCTGAGCATGCTCGGCACGCTCGCAGCGCTGGCCATGTTGATTGATTTTCTCGCCGGCGTCCTCGGCGCCAGGCGCGTCGGCGCCAGCGGCAAAGCGCTGTGGGGCGCGAGTCTTGGCGCCATTGTCGGCCTGTTCTTTGGCCTGCCCGGCCTGCTGCTTGGTCCATTCGCTGGCGCGGTAACCGGCGAATTGATGGCAGGCGGAAAAGTGGAAAAAGCCACCAAAGTCGGGGTCGCAACCTGGCTTGGCCTGCTGTTCGGTACACTCGCGAAACTTGCGCTGTGCTTCACGATGCTGGATGTGTTTCTACTGGCCCTTATCTTTTGACAGAATTATCTTCTGACAGATAGGCAATCGCGGCCGTCGCGACTTCACGATTGGCATCGTCGAACAATCCCACCTTTACACTTTCGATCGTCGCCGGGTCAAGGCAACGCACGTTGACATCGATACCGTCGGGATTGGAACGCGGCACGTAAAAGGGTTTGATCCCGCAGACGCGGCAGAAGCGATGCTTCGCGACGCCGGTATTGAACGTGTATTCGGTCAGGAACTCAGCGCCTTGCAGAAACCGGAACCGCGCCGCCGGCACGATCAGATGCAAAAACCCGGTCATGCGACAAATGGAACAATTACACTCCAGCGCATCGATCTGCGCTGGCGCATCGACCTCGAAACGCACGCGGCCGCAATGGCAGGCACCGCGGTGAGTCACCATCGCCGTCATGCTTTTGGCAGCACGTACCAGAGGACGGCGAAGTACTGCAATATGCTGCCGCCAAGCACGAACAGATGCCACACCGCATGGTGGTAGCGCAGGCTGCGCCAGACATAGAAGACCACGCCGAAGGTGTAACTGACGCCGCCGCCAAACAACAACCACAGACCCTCCGCGGGCAGGGCCGCGACCAGCGGCTTGATGGCGATCACGCCGACCCAGCCCATCGCGATATAGAGGGCGACCATCGCGCCACGAAATCGCCGCAGGGCACTTAGTTCGACGATCACGCCCAACGCGGCCAGCAGCCAGGTGATCGCGAACAGCGACCAGCCCCAGGTGCCGCGCAACGCGATCAGCACGAACGGCGTATAGGTGCCAGCGATCAGCAGAAAGATGGCGATATGGTCGAGCGTGCGCAACAGGCGCTTGGATGCCGACGCCGTGGCGCTGTGATACAGCGTCGAGGTCGTATACAAGGCAATCAGGGTGATGCCGTAGAGCGCACACGACGCGATTTCACGCGTGCCGCCAACCCGTGCAGCGGCAGCGACCAGTATAGCCAATCCGGCCACGCTGAGAACGATGCCCAGTCCGTGAATCAGGCTGTTGGCAACTTCCTCGGCGGGCGAATAGCGCGCATGTTCGACTGCATCTGACATGCCCCAAACAGTAGCGGGTTTTGTGCGTCGCGACAAATGGTTCGATGCCGATGTCGCAGCGAGGGAAACAACGTCGACAAATCGCGGGCAACTGCTCCTGCGTTGCAGGCATACCGGCAATCCGTGGCCATAAAAATAGGGCGTCGACAGACGTCCTGTTCAATCAGTTCAAAAAATGACGCTACTTGACGCGCCGGATCGTGAACTTGCCGAAGGAAACACCGATATTCACGCCTTCACCGGTGCCGGCCAGCGCTAGCGAGACATTGCCCTTGGTCAATACCTGGGCGACCCCGGACTTGACCACGCCGGCATTGGCCTCGCCTTGGGCATAACTGCCGAACAGCTCGGAGGTGTCGTACACGTCGGAGAATTTGCCGGTACCGTCTTCCACTTTGTATTTGCCTACCGTCAAGCCGCCGCCGACGGCGACAATGTTGACGCGGAAACTCCTGCCGTTAGTGCAAGTAATGGTACCGCTGCCCTCGGCGTGCTTGTAGATCGCCGCCCAGCCGGTTAACGAGAAATGCAATTCGCAATCGGTTTTCCCGGCAGCGCCAGCGTGCGCTGGATACAAGGCGCTGGTGGCAAGTAGAACAGCGACCGCGAACGTATGGACAATGCGCATGTCTGATCTCCGTGATGGTGGACACGACGAGTCTCGCGCATGCGCGCTGAACACACAACAACCCGCGTGTGAATAGGTAGTCTGGCGCGAGCTGCTACCAATCAGCCATGACTAATCCGCAATGGCGGCGGCGTGCGCCGGGAATTGCGCCTGATCAGCCAGATCATTCCGCACACCAGCAGCAGCGGCAACAGCAGGTGCGCGAGCGCAACGCCGAGGGCCAGCACGACCGCGCCGCCGGCGAACAGCAAGGCGAATCCTACCGCGCCGACCATCAAGCCGCCGACACCGATCACAATCGCACCGAGCAGGCGCAGAATCAGCACCAGGACGCCCACGGACAGCACCACCGCGAAGACGCCAGCGCCTACGGCAATCAGTCCGGGCACGATCACTAGCAGCGGCAACAGCAAAAAGCTACCGAGTCCGAGCACGATCGATCCGATCAACAACATCGGCAACACGAATAGCAGCTTGAACATGACGTTCTCCTTTCGACGCGGCCCACATGCACAAATAGTAGCGCTGCGCCGCAGATCAAGGCATGTGCAGAAGGTCATCGCTGCGGGAGTAAACTGGCGCCAATTGTGCCGCGATGGAGGCAATCGCCAGCCTGGGGTCACTCGCGCATCGCCGAACTGGTGCTCGGCGGCGTCACGCGGCATCTGTTCCAGCACAGTGATCTGCCGCTGTTTGTGGCGCACTGCGACCTTACTTGGTCGCGGTCGCAGACAAACCGAGTTTTTCGCGCAGCGCTGCCTCGACCTTTTCCGGCGCATCGCCACCTGTGCGCTTGTACACAATGTCACCTTTTACATCGACCAGCAGCAATCCCGGCGTGCCCTTGATCCCATACTGCTCCGCGATCGCATCACCATCGCGCACCAAGGTGAAGCTCTGCCCGCGCTCGCGCAGTTCCGCTGCGGGATCGCCGTCATCCTTGAAGTCGATCGCGTAGACGTCGAGTTTGTCCCTGCCTGCGGCGTCATACACTTTTTGCACATACGGCATCAAGGCCTTGCAATACGGGCACCACGTCGCCCAGAACAGCAAGATCGCCGGACGCGACCGATGCTGCGGATCGAAGTGGATCATTGCGCCGTCAGCCCCTTTGCCTTCCCAGGCCGTTGCCCGGTCCTGTGCCAGCAGCGGCGACGTGACCAGGCAGAACAACAAAGTAGATATCCAAAAACGCATCCGCATGGCGAACTCCTCGACGATGACCCACAATGACCGCCTCGAGCAATGGAAACTTTCGCCGTGAGCAAACACATTGCGACGATTGCCTGGCAACGCGGCTCGGATGCGTTTGCCAAGGGCCGCTACTCACGAGTACACGAATGGCGCTTCGATGGTGGCGTGATCGTGCCGGCTTCGGCGTCGCCGGATGTGGTGCCGCTGCCGTGGTCGAACGCGAGCGCTGTCGATCCCGAGGAAACGTTTGTCGCCGCCCTGTCGAGCTGCCATATGCTGTGGTTTTTGTCGCTGACCGCGGCGCAGGGGTTCATCGTTGACAGCTACGACGACGAAGCCGCCGGCCACATGGGCGAAATCGCGCCGGGCAAGTTGGCAATCACGGATGTTGTATTGCGCCCGCGAGTGACGTTCGATCCCGCACACGCGGCCGATCACTCGCAAGTCGACGCGCTGCATCATGCGGCGCACGCGCGCTGCTTCCTTGCCAATTCGGTCAAGACCGAGATTCGTATCGAATCGCGCCGACATGCTCCATGCTGGCGCAAAATCCACGCGGCCGGCATTCTAGTGTCTCTTTCGCGAGTATCGACCCAGCCATGACGCCAGCTTCCGTTCAGCCCCGCACCTACCGCTACTACGACTTCATCCTCGGCGCCTTCGTCTGCGTACTGCTGTGCTCCAACCTGATCGGACCGGCGAAAATCGCGCAGGTGCATTTGCCGATCATCGGCGAATTCACCTTCGGCGCCGGCGTACTGTTTTTTCCGATCTCCTATGTGTTCGGCGACATCCTCACCGAAGTCTACGGCTACGCGCGCGCGCGGCGCGTGATCTGGTCGGGACTCACCGCGCTGATCTTCGCCTCGATCATGGCCACCGTCGTGGTGAAGCTGCCGCCAGCCGCGGGCTGGCTTGGTCAGGAAGCGTATGAGTCCATCTTCGGCCAGACCCCGCGCATCGTGTTCGCCTCGATCACTGCATTCTTCCTCGGCGAATTCGTTAATTCGTATACTTTGGCAAAAATGAAAGTGTGGACCAACGGCAATGCACTGTGGTCGCGCATTATTGGCTCAACCGTGTTCGGCGAAGGCGTGGATTGCCTGGTGTTCTATCCGGCAGCCTTCCTTGGCGTGTGGGAAACCAAACTTGTACTCACCGTGATGGTTTCGAACTATGTGCTCAAGGTGCTATGGGAAATACTGGCTACGCCGCTGACCTACAAAATCGTCGCCACGCTCAAGCGCGCCGAGCACGAAGATTTCTATGATCGCGATACGCGGTTTACGCCGTTTTCGTTGGGGACATGAGCACGCTGAATCCAGCGCGATTCAATCCAACGCATACCCAAACTGCTGCCGGAACTGATCGGCGAATTCATCGTAGGTGAAGCGCTGATTCTGGGTGCCGGGATGTTCGACCTTGAGCGCGCCCATCAGCGAGGCCATCTTTCCACACGTAGGCAGATCCCTGTCCTTCATCAGGCCGTAGATCAGGCCGGCGCGATAGGCGTCGCCGCAGCCGGTCGGGTCGGAAACGCGGCGTTCGTGCGCAGGCGGAATGTCGAAGGTTTCCTTGCGCGTGTGAATCAGGGAACCCTTCGGTCCGCGCGTGACGATATAAGCATTGACGCGCTCGGCGATCTGCTTTTCGTCCCAGCCGGTGCGTGTTTGCAACAGGCTTGATTCATAGTCATTGACGGTGACGTACTGCGCCTGCTCGATGAAGGCTCGGAATTCCTCGCCATTGAACAGCGGCATCGCCTGACCGGGATCGAAGATGAAGGGCACTTTGCGCTCGGCAAATTCCTGTGCGTGTTGCAGCATCGCTTCGCGGCCGTCAGGACCGACAATGCCGAATTGCACATCCGGCACGTCGCGCACATGGCTTTCGTAACTACGCATCATCGCGCCCGGATGGAACGCGGTGATCTGGTTGTCATCCAGGTCCGTGGTGATGAAGGCCTGCGCGGTATACAGATCATCGATCGTCTTGACCTGGCTCAGATCAATATTGCATTTGGTGAAATGCTCGCGATACGGGCCGAAATCCTGCCCGACCGTGCCCATCGGCACCGGATGGCCACCGAGCAACTTCAAGTTGTAGCTGATATTGCCGGCGCAGCCGCCGAATTCCTTGCGCATGCGCGGCACCAGGAAGGCCACATTCAAGATGTGTACTTTGTCCGGCAGGATGTGATTCTTGAACTGGTCCTGGAACACCATGATGGTGTCGTAGGCAAGCGAACCGCAGATCAGTGCTGACATGGGATTTCCAGAGAGTTACGAATTCAGTTTTTGCAGCAGCAGCGCATTGAGCTGCTGCGGGTTGGCTTGACCGTGCGTACGTTTCATCGCCTGGCCCACGAAGAACTGCAGCAGTTTATCCTGCCCGGAGCGATAAGCGGCGAGCTGCGCAGGAAATTCGGTTAGGACGGCATCGATCGCGATTGCCAGCTCACCACTATTGGAAATCTGGCGCAGGCCGCGCGCTTCGATGATGGCAGCGGCATCGCCTTCGCTGTTCCACATTGCGACAAATACACTTTTTGCGATCTTGCCGGAGATCGCGCCGTCGCGCACCTGCGCGAGCAGGGCCGCCAGAGCATGCGCCGTCACCCGCGAGGCTTCAATGGGCAACGCCGCTTCGTTCAATGCCGCCGCAAGGTCGCCCAGGATCCAGTTCACTGCCAATTTCGCTTCGCCGGGCAGCGCGGCCAGCAACACCTCGAAATAATCTGCAGTGGCCCGGTCCACGCACAGTTGGGTCGCGTCGGCTTCTGGCAAGTGCAGCATCTGGATATAGCGCGCGCGGCGCGCGGCGGGCAATTCCGGCATGCCGGCGGCAATCGCGGCGATGTCC
>JANXVS010000144.1 GCA_025351555.1 Pseudomonadota bacterium
CGCTCAAAATCTGGGACGGCGCAATTTCGAGCAGCATGAGCAATGCCGGGAATTTTGTCGGTGGAATACCCCTTGCTTACGGCGAAGACATAACGTTTCCGTCCGGCGTGACTCAAACCGCCGTGACCAACGACCTGCCACCGACGCAGACGATCAACCTCGTGACGTTGTCCGGCACCGGCTACAACCTTGGCGGCGGGACTTTCAATCTTCTCGCCGGCGTCAATAACGGCGGTGCCAACAACACCATTTCGGCGCAGGTTAAGGCCGACTTGCCCTTAGTGTTTGCGACTAATCCCATAGGAACCGCGTTGAATCTGCCGGGTGGCATCAGTCTCAACGGATACAACATCGACTTCAACGGCGCCGGCACATTCACCGTTGGACAGATTGTCGGAGTTGGCGATGTAAACGGCGATGGAATCGGCGACGTTATTATCGGCACCAGTCCAAGCTTCACCGGCAACTTCAACGTCGCGGGCGGCACGCTGTACGCGAATACCAGCATCAGTGAACCCATCAACGTTATTGGCTCTGGCACGCTGCGCGGGTCCGGTCCATTGGGGGCGGTAACGGTGAGTGACAGCGGTATCGTCTTCCCTGGCACGCCAGCGACCCCCGTGGCATCACTCGGGTTGACTTGGCTCACGGTTAATACGGGGGGACTCGAACTCGGCTTTGGCGCGGGTAACAGCACGCACAGCGCGAACAACGCTTCCGGAGGCGTGCAGCTCAATGGCGGCACGTTGAAGCTCGATCTGGTGACACAGCCAACCATAGGCCAGACATACAACAATCTGATCACCGCACCCGGCACCGGCACCAATATGATAACCGGATGTTTTGGTGAAACGGCTACCACTCCCGCCAACGTGTTGCTGGTTGCCCAGTGCACGCCCAGTTCGGTTTCGGCAATCGTCAAGGCGATCGATGACCTGTTTCACAGCGCTTTCGGCGGATAGGAAACACCGGTCAGGCTTGGCCTTGCGTTCTATCACAGGGGAAGTCCAGATGGATTTGCAACGCATCCGCAATTTGCTGCGGCTGGCGCAGCAGACGGCATTTCAAGGTGCACCCGGAATTCCCCCCGCTTTGAGTGCGCTTGTCGGCGGAACGCATTAAACTAGCGAGCTGTCCTGCCGGAGTTTCCCGATGATTTTCGACACCATGGCCACCATGGGACACGAGGAAGTCGTGTTCTGCCACAACAAGGATGCGGGCCTGAAGGCCATCATCGCCATCCACAACACCGTGCTCGGACCCGCGCTGGGTGGCCTGCGCATGTGGCCGTACAAGAGCGAACAGGAAGCGTTGAATGATGCACTGCGCCTGTCGCGTGGAATGACGTTCAAGAACGCCGTGGCCGGTTTGAATATCGGCGGCGGCAAGGCCGTGATCATCGGCGATCCGGCCAAGGACAAGTCCGAGGCGCTGTTCCGTGCTTTCGGGCGCTTCGTCAACTCACTCAACGGCCGCTATATCACGGCTGAAGACGTCGGCATCGACGTCAACGACATGGAGCATGTCTTCCGCGAAACCGAATTCGTCACCGGCGTGCACCAGGTGCATGGCGGTTCGGGCGATCCGTCCCCATTCACGGCCTACGGCACGATGCAGGGTCTGATGGCAGCGCTCAATGCCCAGTTTGGCAATGAGGATGTCGGCAAATACCGTTACGCCGTCCAGGGCGCCGGTCACGTCGGCATGGAATTCATCAAGCTGTTGCGCGAACAAGGCGCAAAAGTATACGTCACCGACATCAACAAGGAGCTGGTGCAGCGCGCGGTCGAGGAATTCGGCTGCACGGCGGTTGGGCTCGATGAAATCTACGATACCGACGCTGAAGTCTATAGCCCGTGCGCACTGGGCGGCACCGTCAACGATGCCACCTTGCCGCGGCTGAAATGCAAGATCATCTGTGGCGCCGCGAACAATCAGCTCGCCAACGATGCCATCGGCGACATCCTGGAAAAACGCGGCATCCTTTACGCGCCGGACTACGCGGTGAATGCCGGTGGCGTGATGAACGTCTCCCTGGAAATCGACGGCTACAACCGCGAGCGTGCGATGCGTATGATGCGCACGATTTATCACAACGTCGGGCGCATCTTCCAGATCGCCAAGCGTGACAGCATCCCGACCTACAAGGCCGCCGACCGCCTCGCCGAAGAACGCATCGCCACGATCGGCAAGATCAAGCTGCCGCACATGGGCAACAATGGTCCGCGCTTCCTTGGGCGCATGCGAGGACATTGATCGTGCGTCCATTCCCTCTCGGCGAAGACATCGACCTGTTGCGCGAAACGGTACGCGCGTTCGCGGACAAAGAAATCGCGCCGCGCGCATCAGCGATTGATCACGAGAATGTGTTTCCGCCAGATCTTTGGCCCAAGCTCGGCGAGATGGGTTTGCTCGGCATCACCGTGCCTACGGAATTCGGCGGCTCTGGCATGGGTTTTCTCGCGCATCTGGTAGCGATGGAGGAAATCTCGCGTGCCTCGGGTTCGGTTGGTCTTTCCTATGGCGCGCACTCGAATCTGTGCGTGCAGAACATCAATCACAACGCGAGCGACGCGCAGAAGAAAAAATATCTGCCAAAACTTTGCAGCGGCGAACACACGGGCGCGCTAGCGATGAGCGAGCCCGGCGCCGGTTCTGATGTGGTCGGTTCGATGACCTGTCGCGCCGAGCGGCATGGCGATCATTGGGTCGCGAATGGTTCCAAGATGTGGATCACGAACGGCCCCGACGCCGACGTGGCCCTGGTCTATATGCGCACGGCGCATCGTCCTGCCGGCTCGCGCTGCATGTCCGCGTTTATCGTCGAAAAAGGCATGAAAGGCTTTTCGACCGCGCAGAAGCTCGACAAGCTCGGCATGCGCGGCTCCAACACCTGCGAGCTGGTGTTCGACAATTGCGAGATTTCCGATGCCAACCGCGTCGGCGAAATCAACGAAGGCGTGCGCGTGTTGATGAGCGGCCTGGACACCGAACGCCTGGTGCTGACCGGCGGCCCGATCGGCCTGATGCAGGCCGCACTCGACGCCGCCCTGCCCTACGTGCGCGAACGCAAGCAGTTCAATGCGCCGATCGGCACGTTCGGCATCATGCAGGCGAAAATTGCGGATATGTATACTTGTCTGCAATCCTCGCGCGCCTACGGTTACATGGTCGCGCAGGATTACGACCGCGGCCACAAGTCGCGTATCGACCCGGCCTCATGCCTGCTGCACGCCTCGACCAGCGCGGTACAAGTCGCGCTCGAAGCGATCCAGTGCCTCGGCGGCAATGGCTACATCAACGAGTACCCCACCGGCCGCATCCTGCGCGACGCC
Organism: Pseudomonadota bacterium; assembly: GCA_025351555.1. Lineage (GTDB taxonomy): Bacteria > Pseudomonadota > Gammaproteobacteria > Xanthomonadales > Rhodanobacteraceae > Rudaea. The sequence goes on from JANXVS010000144.1 coordinate 3,336, forward strand.
AAGCTCTACGAAATCGGCGCCGGCACCAATGAAATCCGCCGCATGTTGATCGGGCGTGAGTTGTTCCACGGCAAGTGGTGAGGGCGCATGTCGGCAACCCCACCAGCCGACAAGGAGGAGTCCAGCCTGCTCACGCAGTTGCGCGAGGTCAACGCAGCTCTCGGTGATGCGAATGTGTCATTCGCGCTGATCGGCGGCGTTGCCGTGAATGCGCACGGATTTCTGCGTGCGACTCACGATCTCGACATTCTCGTTCTAGCGGAAGACGAAAACGCCGTGCACGTCGCCGTGTCCGCGCTTGGATACGAAACACTCGACCGGCGCCCGGATATTTCCAGCTACGTCTGTCCACCATCGCGCCTTGACGTACTTCATGCGCGCCGCCCCATCACCCGTGATCTGCTGGCGCGCGCTGCCCCGGTAAATTTTCGAGACATCCAGGTTCGTGTTATCTCTGTCGAGGGATTGATAGGCCTGAAAATCCAGGCCTTCAATGACGATCCGCGCAGGATCCGCGATCTGGACGACATGATTCAATTGCTGAAAATCAATCGCGACGGCTTGAATCTCGATGAAGTACGCGCATACTTTCGTCTGTTCGATCGCGAAACATTACTCAATGACATCCTCCGCACCCTGGGTTGAACAGTTACTGGTGTCGCTGCACAACGCTGCGCCGGGCAGCTATGCCGCATCCACGCCTGCAAAGCGCTACGATCTGGACGCGGCGCGGCAAATGTCGGTCGAAGCACGCCTGATCAACCTCGACGAAATTCTTCGCTTTGCCGAGGCGCATTGCGTAGCGACCGCTTCGACCGAACCGATCCATTACCACGATTTTAGGCTCTGACAGAACCTCGCCCACTAACACACAAGTGGACCGGGTAGACCCCAGCGATAGTGTGCGCAGCGCGCAATCATACACACGGGAAATCATGAATCGTGCAGTTCACCATGGATGCAGTGACGATGGATCGGATTTTTGCCAACGGATTCGATTGAACAACAGCGCACCAAACAGGAAATCTCGCGCATGACTACCCGTTTCGTCGGCGTCGCCGGACTGCCCCGCGCTGGTTCCACCCTGCTCTGCCAACTGCTCGGCGAGCATCCGCAGATCTACAGCGAGGGCCACAGCTCGCCGCTGTGTTCGGCCCTGCTGCGCATGCGCCACGGCATCAGCGACGATGATTTTTTCCTATCGCAACTCGATGTCGATTTCGAGCGCAGCTATGCACATCTGGCCGCAGCCACTCGCGGCTTCGTGCGCGGCTGGTTTGCCGATTGCGACAAGGCCGTGGTGATCGACAAGAACCGCGGCTGGCTGCGCAATTTCGAATATCTGCTCGCGGTCGAGCCCGACGCGCGCCTGCTCGTATGCGTGCGCGAGCTGGGGCAGATTTACGGCTCAGTCGAGGCGCAGCACCAGCGCACGATCCTGATTGATTTTCCCGATCATACCGCCAATCACGACCGCTATAACCGTGCCGATGTGCTGTTTGCCAAAGACGGCGTGATCGGCAACCCGCTGCGCGCGATCGAGGCGGTGCAGGATCTGGCGCCGGATATCCAGCAGCGCATTCATCTGGTCAACTTCGAGCGTTTGATGAACGACGCGGTGACAGTGATGGCAGAAGTATACAAATTCATCGGTCTGGAACCACGCACGTTCGATCCGAAAAATCTGGCCGTCCATGCGCACGAGAGCGACAGCCACTACCGGCAAAAATATCCGCACCGGCAACACGCAACGATCGAACCGCCGCAACAACATGTCATTCCGGCACGCATCCAGACTGAAATCGAAAAAACCTACGGCTGGTACTACGATCATTTTTATCCGGACTTCAAGCGCTTTGGTGCATCGTCGAAC
>JANXVS010000161.1 GCA_025351555.1 Pseudomonadota bacterium
GTTTGGTCTAGCGCGTTTTCCATCCAACTATGTAACTGCCTCAGTCGCGCAGTGGTCCACCTCCCCCCTCGCGGGGGAGGTCGCCGCGCGTAGCGCGGCGGGAGAGGGGGAGGCGCCGAAGGCGCCCGCTGCACGTGCGTCATTCGCATGAATCCGGTCGCCAATCATTCCATGCCTAATGTCGAAACTACCCTGCGCTTCGGCGTGTTCCTTGTCTTGCTAGTTGCGCTGGCGCTGGCGGAATACCGCTGGCCGCGTCACTCGGCGCCTCCCCAGCGTACACGGCGCTGGCTATCCAATCTGGGTCTCGCGATCCTCGATACGCTGGCTCTGCGGCTATTGCTGCCCTGGCTCGCTGTGGATGCAGCGATCTATGCACAAGCCCATGGCATTGGCCTGCTCCATTGGCTGACGCTGACGCCGGCGGCAAGCTGGCTGTTGACTATCATCGCACTCGACTTCTTGATTTACTGGCAGCACCGGCTGTTGCACCTGAACGGACTGCTGTGGCGTGCGCACCGCGTGCACCACAGCGATATCGCGCTCGACGCCACATCGGCCGTACGTTTCCATCCGCTGGAAATCCTGCTGTCGATGGGCATCAAGATTCCCGCGGTCCTGCTCCTGGGCGCGCCGCCGGCGGCGGTGTTGCTGTTCGAGATCCTGTTGAACGGTTTCGCACTATTCACCCACGCCAACCTCAGTCTGCCGGCACATGTCGAGCGCTGGCTGCGCTGCGTCCTGGTAACGCCGGAGATGCACCGCATCCACCATTCCATACTACGTGACGAACGCGACAGCAATTTTGGTTTCCACCTGTCTATCTGGGATCGGATGTTCGGCAGCTATCGCCACGTTACCCGCGACGCCCCCGAATCCTTCCGCTTGGGCCTGCCCGAGTTCCGCACCGCGCACGAACAGACCTTGCCGGCCCTGCTGATGCAGCCGTTTCGTTCAACGGACTGACCGAAATATGTCGCACGCCGCCCTTGTGCAACGCGCTGATCGCAGATACCGTCACGCTTTGACAGGCGCAGCGGAACGCCGCGATGCGATCCGGCTTCCGTCCCCGGGGCCATAAGACGCAGATGCCGAAGAACGCAACTTTGCTAAGACTGGGTTTGGCCGTACTGATCGTCGCGGCGATCGTGGCGTTCTTCGCGTTCGGCCTGCAGCATGAGCTGACGCTGGCCGCGCTGAAGGCACGCCAGCAGTCGCTCGACGCCTACCGTGCAGCTCACGCGTTGTTGCTGGCCGGCGGTTTCTTTGCCGTGTATGTGCTCGTGACCGCGCTATCGTTGCCAGGGGCGCTGCCGCTGACGCTCGCAGCCGGTGCGATTTTCGGCTTGATCGAGGGCACGCTGCTGGTTTCGTTCGCTTCGACGATTGGCGCGACACTGGCGTTCTTGTCCAGTCGTTTGGTGTTGCGCGAGACGGTAGAACGCTGTTTCGGCCCGCGTCTGAAGACGATCAATGCCGGCGTCGAAAAGGACGGGGGTTTTTATCTGTTTGCCCTGCGCCTGGTGCCGGTATTCCCGTTCTTCATGATCAATCTGCTGATGGGATTGACGTCGCTTTCGCTGCTGACCTTCTACTGGGTCAGCCAACTCGGCATGCTGGCCGGCACCATCGTCTACGTCAATGCCGGCACCCAACTGGCACAACTGCAATCGCTGTCCGGCATTGCCTCGCCGAAACTGATCGGTTCATTCGTCCTGCTAGGCGTGTTCCCGCTGATCGCGCGCTGGATCGTCAACCGGGTTAAGGCGCGGCGGGTGTATAAAAAGTGGAAAAAGCCAAAACGCTACGATCGCAATCTGGTGGTGATCGGCGCCGGATCAGCCGGTCTCGTCAGCGCTTACATCGCCGCCACCGTGCGCGCGAAGGTTACCCTGATCGAACAAGGCGAGATGGGCGGCGACTGCCTGAACACCGGCTGCGTGCCGTCGAAGGCGCTGATCCGCAGCGCGCGCCTGCTCGCCGATGCACGTCGTGGGCAGGCGTTCGGCTTCACCAACACCGAACTCAAATTCGAATTTGCCGATGTCATGCAGCGCATTCAGCGTGTCATCGGCCAGGTGGCGCCACACGATTCGCCGCAGCGCTATCGCGATCTTGGCGTCGATGTGCGCCGCGGTCATGCAAAGATCACCACGCCGTGGACGGTCGAAGTCGACGGCGGGGCTATTACCACCCGTGCGATCGTGATTGCCGCCGGCGCGGAGCCTTTCGTGCCGGCGATTCAAGGACTGGATCAGATCGACTATCTGACCTCGGAGAACATCTGGAGTCTGCGCGAACTGCCGCAGCGTTTGCTGGTACTCGGCGGCGGCCCGATCGGTTGCGAACTGGCGCAGGCGTTCGCGCGTTTCGGCGCCAAGGTGACCCAAGTGGAACTGGACGATCGCCTGCTGGTACGCGAAGACGATGACGTATCGCATTTCGTGCGCGAGCGCCTGCAAGCCGATGGCGTACGTGTATTGACCGGTCACAAGGCCGTGGCGGTGGAGCGCGACGGCGATAACAAGACCCTTATCTGCGCACGCGGCGAGGAAAAAGTGCGCCTGCCGTTCGACGCGCTCGCGGTCGCGGTCGGACGCAAACCGCGCACTGCAGGCTACGGACTTGAGGAACTCGGCATTGTCTTGACGAAAACCAAGACGGTCGAGACCGACGCATATTTGCAAACCCTGTACCCGAACATCTATGCCTGCGGCGATGTTGCCGGCCCCTATCAATTCACGCATACCGCCAGCCACCAGGCGTGGTACGCCACGGTCAATGCGTTATTCGGACGATTCAAAAAATTCCGCGCCGACTATTCGGTCATTCCGGCGGTGACATTCACGGATCCCGAAGTCGCCCGCGTCGGATTGAACGAACGCGAAGCGAAGGAGCAGAAGATCGAATGCGAAATCACGCGCTACGGCATCGATGATCTGGATCGGGCAATTACCGAAGACGCCGCGCTGGGATTCATCAAGATTCTGACGCCGCCCGGCAAGGATCGCATCCTCGGCGCGACGATCGTCGGCGAGCATGCCGGTGAGCTGCTGGC
>JANXVS010000209.1 GCA_025351555.1 Pseudomonadota bacterium
CACGCTCGACCACATGAAGGCGATGAAGGATCAGGCCATCGTCTGCAACATCGGCCACTTCGACAACGAGATCCAGGTCGATGCACTGAAGACACTGGCTGGGGTCAAGCACCTCAACATCAAGCCGCAGGTGGACAAGTATACTTTTTCCAATGGCAACGCGATCTTCCTGCTCGCTGAAGGCCGCCTGGTCAACCTCGGCTGCGCCACCGGCCATCCGAGCTTCGTGATGTCGAACTCGTTCTCGAACCAGACCCTGGCCCAGATCGACTTGTGGGCGAACAAAGACATCTATGCCAACAAGGTCTATATCCTGCCGAAGAAGCTCGACGAGGAAGTCGCGCGTCTGCATCTGGACAAGATCGGCGTGAAGCTGACCAAACTTACGACCGAGCAGGCTGCATATCTGGGCGTCGATGTAAACGGGCCGTACAAGCCCGAGCATTATCGTTATTGAGTAATCCCGTGCTACACTGATCCTGTGTTACATACACGGGATCAGTGTCATGGCCAATCTGACTCTTACCATCGATCAAAAAACGCTGGAAAAAGCGCGCGAGCGCGCCTTGGCGGAAAAGACTTCGGTGAATGCGCTGGTACGCGATTTCCTGGAAAAGTATGCGCAGCAGCGTGAGCGCATCGAAAAACTGATCGCGCTGATGGACGAAATCAACGAGAAGGACCGCCCTAGCAGCGGCGGCAAGAAATTTTCGCGCGAAGAGCTGTATCGGTCGTGGTGAAACAATTCTTCGACACCAATGTCCTGCTTTACCAGTTCGACGATTCAGCGCCTGCGAAAAAGCTGCGTGCGCTGGAGCGGGTCACCGCCGCGCTGAAGGAACGGTGTTTCGTTATCAGCACGCAGGTGATGATGGAGTTCTATGCCAACGCCACGGGCAAATTCAAGCGCGCCATCGCAGTCGAGCGCGCGCAACGTTTGCTGCTTAGTTGGAGCGAAAACAATCTCGTGGTGACGCTAACGCCGCAAATGGTCGTCGATGCCGCCAGCCTGCGTGAGCGTTTCAATTTGTCGTGGTGGGATGCCAACATCGTTGTCGCCGCACAGCGCGCCGGCGCCGATATTTTGCTGACCGAAGACATGCAGCACGGCCAAATGTTCGACGCCCTGCGCGTAGAAAATCCTTTCCTTTCCGGCGTGCACGAACGGCGCGCGCACTACCCCGCGAGACGCAAAAAATGATTCCTGTTTCCTTTGAATTCTTTCCGCCAAAGACAGACGAACAAAAAGCCACGCTCGAAGCAGCGCTGCCGAAACTCAAGGCGCTGAAACCCGACTATGTGAGCGTCACCTTTGGCGCCGGGGGTTCGACCCTGAGTTACACACCGGAGACCGTATGCCATCTGCGCACCGATCACGGCCTCGACGCGGCGCCGCATCTGTCGTGCATGGGCGGCACGCGCCAGGAAATTCTGAGTCTGCTCGGTCAATACAAGGAGATGGGCTGCAAGCGCATCGTCGCGTTGCGTGGCGATCTGCCGTCGGGCATGGCCAGCTACGGCGATTTCCGCTACGCCAGCGAATTGGTCGAATTTATCCGCCGCGAATGCGATGGCTCTTTCCATATCGAGGTCGCTTGCTATCCGGAAATGCATCCGCAAGCTCGTGATGCGCAGGCCGATATGAAAAATTTCATCGCCAAGGTAAACGCCGGCGCAAACGGTGCGATCACACAATATTTTTTCAACCCCGATGCGTATTTCCGCTTCGTTGACGAGGCGCGCAAGGCCGGTGTGACCATTCCTATCGTTCCCGGCATCATGCCGATTTCGCAATATTCCCAGTTGCGCCGATTTTCCGACATGTGCGGCGCGGAGATTCCGCGCTGGATCGGCAAACGCCTGGAAGCCTTCCGCGATGACGCCGAAGCGATCCGCGAATTCGGCGCCGACGTGGTTACTGATCTGTGCCGCAAGCTGGTCGCCGGTGGCGCGCCAGCAATCCACTTCAATACTTTGAATCGTGCCAAGGCCACGCTGGCGGTGTGCGAGCGGCTCTAAATCGCGGCAAGCAGCATCTTGCTGCCTGCAAGTAGCAAGACCACCGCGAGCAAGCGCCGAATCGCCAGCATCGGCAAGCGGCGGCTGCCCAGCCAGGAGCCGATCGTGCCGCCCACAAGCACCATCAGCAACCATGCGGGAATCGCTGCCGGCAATGTGGATGCGATCAATCCGCGCCCGGCCAGCCCCGCGACGGAATTCACGAGAATGAAAGGTGCGGCAACGCCCGAGGCTTCGCGTACTGTACCCCAACCCGCGAACACGATCAGCGGACTCAGGAAAATGCCGCCGCCGACACCGGTCAGACCCGAGAGCAATCCGAGCACGGCGCCGGAAACAATGGCGACAGCAATGGACGGTGGTCGCGGCTCGACTTGCGCCTGCGACGGCGACATGAGCAAACGCACCGCCGAATAGACCAGCACCGCGCCGACCAGCGGCCGGTAGTAGATATCCGGCAGGGTGATCGCGCCGCCGATCAGTGCGGCAGGAATCGACGTCACTGCAAATGGCCAGAACAAGCGCCAACGAAACCAGCCGCCGCGCCAGAAATTCCAGGTCCCGATCAAGGCGACGCACGCGTTAAGCACCAGCGCCGTCGGCTTCATTTGTGCCGGTGCCATGTCGAACAGGGCCATCGCGGCAAGATAACCGGAGGCGCCAGCATGGCCGACGCTCGAATACAGCAGAGCGGTCAGCAGGAAAAGCAAACCCAGAATGAGATCGTGTAGCGTCATCGCAGCCTCGCACGCTAGCGGCAGCGCAAAGCATGCCACACTCTTCCCA
>JANXVS010000227.1 GCA_025351555.1 Pseudomonadota bacterium
CGGCCCGCCGGTGGAAGCGGTCAGCAGATTGGCGGCGAGGATGCAATCGCGCAACGTACCCGATGTTGTGGACGAGGTTACTGCGCCGGATGCAGTGCTGGGATCGTCCGTCGTAGCGTTCACGCTGCAGGCAGTGATAGCGGCATGTGCCACCGAGACGGCAAGAATGGATGCAAGGCTGGCCTGCACGAGAATGGAAAGCGGCTTGCGCCGGAGCGAACAAATCGAGCGAGTCATCATTATTTCTCCCGTCTAGCTCATTCCGGCGCCTTGCGCGTGCCACACAATCCCGCGGCGGCAATAACGTTAGATTGCAACCGTTCTATCGGTCGTGCTTTTCGTATGCGCCGATGTCTGTGGCGAGTCCAATCTTGCGCGGAAAACCTGGGCCGCGCTGGTCGTACGCCAATTGGTCGATGTTGCTACCTGCATCAATGGCTGGACTGCCGCGCTGCAATGCGTGCGTCAACGTGAAGCCTCCGTTCCATGCCAACGGTGCGAGCTTCGGGTCGCTGGACAAGGTGTCCACCGGCAGCGTCAGGGTTGCACTCGCGCTCGTGATCAAGTTGTGGGAACCCGAAACGGTCGTGGGCAAATAAGTCCTGAAATCCCCGCCACCCGCGCTGGAAGTATTTCCCGCGACGATCGTGCTGTCTGCATTCACGGTGGCCGCGTTGTACTGGTAGATGCCGCCGCCCTGCTCGGCCTTGTTGGACGCGACTGTCGAGTTGGTCAGTACAATCGCGGCGCCATTGCCGTATATTCCCCCGCCGTGGGCGTATCCGTAAGGCGCATAGGCAGCGCCGGAGCGTGTGCTGCTGTTGCCGCTGACTGTGCTGTTGGTGAAGCTCACAGTGCCGGTTTGTCCGAACGTCCTTGCGCCGCCGCCGGTTGAGCCCTCGAAGGCGACACCTTGCGGATTGCTGGCGATAGCGGACGTGCTGTTGCCGCTGATCGTGCTGTCGCTGACCATGAACGAGTGCGCGCGCGCGCCGCCGCCGAGAGAGAATGAATAGGCATACGCTGTAGCGCTGGAACCTGTATTGACTGCCTGTGCAGCGTTGTCGCTGATGGTGCTGCGAACCATCGTAAGTGTACCGAATGTCAGCACGCCGCCTTCGGCTGCCACCACGACTTGCTCCGCGAAAGCAGTCGACGCCGACACCGAGTTGCCTTGGATGATGCTGTCGGAAATGTCGAGATCGTATAGCGTGCCCAAGCCGCCCATGGAGGCATCTACGCTTTGGCCGGCAGGGAGGCTCGCTATGCCGACGGCGATCGTAGCGTTGCCGATGATCGCGCTGTTGCGAACACTGATGCCGTAGTCCGCTAGTACACCGCCGCATATGGCATGCCCGGCCGCATGCACGGTGTTCAGCGCGATCACGCTGGAAACGAGCGTCGCGGTCCCCTGAGCGTGGGCACCGCCGCCGTATGCGGAACCAGATGTGGACGTCGCATCGCAGGCGACCAGGGCGGCGTGATCGAGCGCGATGGAACCTGCGGAGTTCAAACAGCCGCCAGACACGTTGGCGTTGAAAGCGCTTACCGTGGTCGCATGACCACCTGTCAACGTCACGTTCGACAGCGACAGCGTTCCGATGCCGCTATGATTGAACACGCGGTCGGCACGGTTTCCGTCGACGATCACTTCACGATTGAGCGGACCGCGGATTTTCAGTTCATCGACTGCCACCTCGATAGCGCCGCTGGTCAACGTGATCTTGCTGCAGTGAAGGTTGCCAAGGTCCAACTGATCGCCGCTACTCGATCCAGCAATAGCGTTGCGCAGGCTGCCAGCGCCGCTGTCCTTGCAGTTGGTCACGCTGGGCCCAGAGTGAAAACTCGCCGAGGCTTGCCCCGCGAGATGCTGTCGTCGCTGCGTTGGGCGTTGCAGCGCAGGGTAGTCCGCACCAAAGCGATCCGGGTCGAAACGGCGCGCTCCGGAGTCACTGGGAGCTGCGGCGGAAAGCAGTCCGGGAGCCAGCACCACGGCCAAGGCCGCGGCAAGTGGCAGCAAACGTAACGCGGATGAAGGTCTGATCGAATTCATCATGACATCGGTCTCCGTATGGATGGGTGTTGTCCAGTCGGTCAGTGACCGGCTTGCCATGAGCTTCAGAGATTCGCGGCGTGGATTACATAAGCGCTCAGTTCGGGCGGTGACGCAAGCAACGACGTGGATCGATAATCCTTGTCCAATGACTACATTCGTCCGATATTCCTGATTTGCCCCGGCGCCGCTCATCGGGCGTATCATCGACCCATGCGCGCAACGGGGAGAAGCGCTGCATGAGCCAGTTCGACACGACGCAGTGGAGCATGGTGTTGCGCGCGCGCGCCGGCGATGCGGATGCACGTGTCGCACTCGAGTCGCTGTGTCGCATCTACCGTGCGCCCGTGCTGGCCTACATCCGTCATCGCGGATACGCAGGCGACGCCGCTGAAGACCTGACCCAATCCTTCTTCGAACGCTTCCTGGAGCGCACCTATCACGCCCACGCCGATCCTGCGCGCGGCCGCTTCCGGGCGTTCCTGCTCACGACGATCAAGCGCTTTCTGATCAACGCCGACCAGGAAGCTCATGCGGTGAAACACGGTGCCCACATGCACTTCGAATCGTTCGACACGGACACGGGTTGTGAGCATGATCTGGCGACCTCCGATGTGGGCCCGGAGCAGGCTTTCGAGCGCACTTGGGCGTTGGTGGTTCTCGACGGCGCCCTACGTCGCTTGCGCGATGAAGCCCGTGCCGCGGGCAAGAGCGAGCTATTCGAACATCTGCGCGATTTTCTCGCCGAAGCACCCGACGAAGCCGATTACGCACGAGTCGCCACAGCGCTCGACATGCGCCGCAATACCCTCGCCGTGGCAGTGCATCGGATGCGCCGGCGTTTGCGCGAACTGGTGCTGGAGGAAGTAACCCAGACGGCCGCTGATCGCGGTGAATTGGAATGCGAGCTGCGCGAACTGCGCGGCGCGTTCGGCACGATGCTGCAATTGACGGATACTTGACACGCAAGGGCCGTGTTCAGCGCGCCAAGGCAAACGGCGCGACTCGACCCACCACGCAGCCTGGCTTCGTCGCAACCAGGCGCGGTAATCGCAATCGGCAATTGTTGAACCTGATATCGAATGTTCGACTCGAGAGGATCGTCGATGACCTCCGGCCCTTGTCCGACCCATCAGCATTTCGCAAACACACGCTGGTCGATGGTCCTGCAACTCGGTGCCGGCCGCGGGAGCAATGCGCGCAGCGCGTTGATCGATCTGTGCCTGCGCTACTGGTATCCCGTGTATGCCTATCTGCGTCGTTGCGGGCATGCGCCCGAGATTGCACAGCAGCTAGCCGGAAACTTTCTTCAACACCTGTTCCGGGATTTTCGTTGTGACGCCGAACTGCGCCGGCAGGGGCAATTTCGACGTTACCTCCTCGAACGGTTAACCGAATTCCTCGCCGCTGATCGCGGCGACGCGACTAACGATCAAGCCATCGCAGAGTTGACCATGCCTCCGCCTGATCTGGAGCAGCGCAATCTTCGCGACAATGACGCAACGCAGTCTTCCGAACAGGTCTACCAACGCAGCTTCGCCCTCGAAGTGCTGTCGCGCGCCTTTGCAAACTTGCGCAGGGAAGCGCGCGAGAACGGGCATCTGGAAATGTACGAGACGCTGGAACCCTACCTGGCGATAGAACCGGCAGCGACGGAATACGAGGAATTGACCCAGCGGCTGGGGATGCGTCCTCTGGCGCTCACCGTCGCCCTGAAACGCTTGCGCCAGCGGTGGCGCGAACTGATTGACCGCGAACTCGCCGACACGGTTGTGTCAGCTGAAGAACTCGTCGCAGAACGCTCAGCCCTGCATGCTGCGCTGAGCATGGGGACGGAGCCGTGAAAACCGCATTTCCCACCATCAATGCGTTCATGGAAGCGAACTCGGTGATGCCGCGCAAGCATGGCGCGGCACTGGCCAATCTGGCGTTCGGGAGCCTTCACCATGACGTCCAGGCAACCCTGGTATCGGGAGTCGATGCCGGACGCCACCTTGCCTTTCTGTCCGCCGACACACTGGAACTGGACCTCGACGATCCGACCCAGCGGCAACTGGGTGACTACGAACTGCTCGAACTGATCGGTGAAGGCGGCATGGGAGTGGTCTATCGCGCGCGCCAGGTCAGCCTCGACCGCGAAGTCGCGGTAAAACTGCTGGCCGCCGGCCCGTGGGCCTCACGCGATTTTATCGACCGCTTCCGGCGCGAGGCGCAAAACGCCGCGCGCATGCAACATCCGAACATCGTCGCGATCTACGAGGTCGGCACGGCCGCGGGATTGCATTTTTTCAGCATGCGTCTTGTGCGGGGACGCAGCCTCGCGCAGATCATCCACGGTGAGGCGCCGGATGCGCCGCTGCGCGTGGCAGCGTTGATGCGCACGGTCGCGGAAGCCGTGTACTACGCGCATCGTCTCAATGTGCTGCATCTGGATCTCAAGCCGGCGAACATCCTGATCGACGAAGAAGGTGAACCGCATGTTGCCGATTTCGGACTTGCCCGGCGACTCGACAGCGCGCTCGCTACAGACACGAATGAAGTTTCCGGTACACCGAGCTACATGGCCCCGGAGCAGGCGCAGACGAGGCTAAGCAAGTTGACCGCAGCAACCGATATCTGGGGCCTGGGTGCAATCCTGTACGAGCTCGTGACCGGGCGTCCACCGTTTCGCGGCGACACTGCGCAGGCCACGCTGCGAATGCTGATCGAGGGACAGATTCGGGCGCCAAGGAGGTTTGCGCCAAAGCTTTCGCTCGATCTGCAAGCGATCATCCTGCATTGCCTGGAGCGCGAACCGACCGAACGCTATCCGACTGCTCGGGCGCTGGCGCATGACCTGAACCGCTTCATCGAAGGACGCGCGGTGCTGGTGCGCCCGCTGAACATGATGCAGCGCACTGCACGCTGGTCCAGACGCGAACCGCGGTTGGCCGCAACCGGTTTGCTTGCAGCGAGCGCGCTGGTGCTCGGTCTGCTCGCGACCACGCAGCAGTGGCGGCGCGCACAGGGCAACGCCAGCGTCGCGGCGTCAAACGCCACTCTGGCCAACGATCGCCTGTGGCAGTCACGTCTCGATCAGGCGGCGACCGCGTTGCGCGATGGCCACAGCTACGATGCCTTGCCGCTGCTC
>JANXVS010000244.1 GCA_025351555.1 Pseudomonadota bacterium
CGCAAAGCCCGGGAGCTTTCGCTCCCAGGCTGCGTTGACGCTTGAGCGGGCAAGCGTCGCAATTCCGCTTACTTGACCTCGACGGTCGCGCCAGCGGCTTCCAGTTCCTTCTTGAACTTCGCGGCGTCGTCCTTGTTCACGCCATCCTTGACGGTGGCGGGAGCGGACTCGACCAGATCCTTGGCTTCCTTCAGGCCCAGACCGGTGATCGCGCGTACTGCCTTGATCACCTCGACCTTCTTCTCGCCGGTCGCCTTCAACGCGACGGTGAATTCGGTCTTCTCTTCGACCGGAGCCGCGGCGGCAGCGCCGCCGGCAGCGGCCACGGCCACCGGAGCGGCAGCGGACACGCCGAACTTTTCTTCGAAAGCCTTGACCAGGTCCATTACCTCCATGAGGGGCTTGGAAGCGATCGCTTCGAGAATTTGATCATTACTGAGAGACATTGAATTTACTCCTGAAATTTTATCGAACAGCTACAAGTTGCCGTTGACGTGTGGGATCAAGCTGCCTTTTTCTGCTCGCCGATCTGACCAAGCACACGCGCCAGTTGCGACGCGGGCTCGGCCATGACGCGAGCAAGCATGATTGCGGGCTGCAGAAGCAGGCCAGCAAGGATGGACAAAGCCTGCTCACGGGTCGGCAGCGCAGCGAGCTTCTCGACATGAGAGCCCGGATACATCTGCCCACCGATCGCGACGACCTTGGCGACCAGCTTGTCATTCGCCTTGGCAAACTCCTTGATCAACCGACCCGCAGCACCAGGATCTTCCTCGGAGAAGGCGTAGAGCATCGGGCCAATGAGTGCGTCCTTGACGCACGCATAGTCCGTACCCTCTACTGCACGCGAGACCAGGGTGTTTTTCGCAACTTTCACGAACACCTTGGACTGACGCGCCTTCTTGCGCAGCGCAGTAAGCTGCTCCACGGTAAGACCTGCGTACTCGGCGGCGACCAACGAGTGAGCCGTAGCGGCCACATTCGCCAGTTCGGCAACGACGACTTTCTTTTGCTCAAGATTGAGCGCCATTGCTTTGCTCCGAACTGGACCCGGCATCGCGCTTCATGCGCTGTCCGGACCAAAATCACTCGAATCCCGATTCCTTGCCGGATTCGCTGGCGTCTTGCGACGCCGGTCTTGGTGGCCGTTCAGAAAATCCTGTACGGGCAACACCATCTGCGCAGGCTGGTTTCCCTGCCGATTAAGGTATTGAGCCGCTCGCTATACGCTCCTGCATTGCGAGTGCATCCGTGCCACGACGCGTTACCACCTGCGGTCTTTGACGGCGCCCGGTTTCCACAAGTGGATTGCGGGAGCCCTCAAAATTGCAACGACCTTTAAGATCGCCTGAAAATATTTCGCTATACCGGCAGCGTTGACTGATCGACCAGAACGCCCACGCCCATCGTGCTCGACAGCGACACTTTCTGCAGGAAGATACCTTTCGACGAAGCCGGTTTGGACTTCATCAGATCGGTCAGCACTGCATGCAGATTGTCCTTGAGCGCGGCGATTTCGAAGTTCACCTTGCCGATCGAGCAATGCACGATGCCGGCCTTGTCATTGCGATATTTGACCTGTCCGGCCTTGGCATTCTTGACCGCGGTGACGACGTCGGCAGTGACCGAGCCGTCTTTCGGATTCGGCATCAAGCCGCGCGGACCGAGCAACTGGCCGAGCTTGCCGACGACGCGCATGGCATCAGGAGTGGCGATGATGCGACCGAAATTCAAGTCGCCCGCTTGCATCTTCTCGGCCAGATCTTCCATACCGACCGCATCGGCACCCGCTGCCTTGGCACTTTCCGCCTTCTCGCCAGCCGGGCAGAATACGGCCACGCGAACGGTCTTGCCGGTGCCGTGTGGCAACAAGGTCGAACCGCGCACGCCCTGGTCAGACTTCTTCGCGTCAATGCCTAGACGGATCGCAACATCGACCGATTCAACAAATTTGGTCTTGGCGTTGTCCTTGAGGATCTTCAACGCTTCGTCGACGCCATAGGTCTTGCCCGGAGCAACCTTGGCGGCCATTGCCTTGTAACGTTTGCTGATCTTTGCCATGTCAAATCTCCGTCACCAAGCCCATGCTGCGCGCGCTACCGGCGATGGTGCGCACCGCGGCATCCATATCGGCCGCCGTGAGGTCAGCCATCTTGGTCTTGGCAATTTCCTCGAGCTGCTTGCGCGTGACCTTGCCCACCTTCTCGGTGTTCGGGCGCTTGCTGCCGGATTCGATGCCAACGGCTTTCTTCAGCAGGATCGACGCCGGCGGCGTCTTCATGATGAAGGTGAAGCTGCGATCCGAATACGCCGTGATGATCACGGGGATCGGCAGACCCGGCTCGACCTTCTGCGTGGCGGCATTGAACGCCTTGCAGAACTCCATGATGTTCAGGCCACGCTGACCGAGCGCGGGACCTACGGGCGGCGAGGGGTTGGCCTGACCGGCCTTGACCTGCAGCTTGATATAACCTACGACTTTCTTTGCCATTGTTTTATCTCCTGGAGTTCAAGCGTCTGCACTCATGACGACTGCGGGACTCCTCCTTCGTTTCAAATCGGCAACCGGAAAACATCGCTTTCCGGTTGCCGGCCTTTAAGCTTTTTCCACCTGACCAAACTCGAGTTCGACCGGAGTCGAGCGTCCAAAAATCAGCACTGCCACGCGCAGGCGGCTCTTTTCGTAGTTCACTTCCTCGACTGTGCCGTTGAAATCATTGAATGGGCCGTCGGTAACGCGCACCATCTCGCCCGGCTCGAACAGCACCTTGGGCCGCGGCTTCTCGACGCCATCCTGCACGCGCTGCAGAATTGCATCGGCCTCGCTGTCCTTGATCGGCAACGGTTTATCGGCAGTGCCGCCGATGAAGCCCATCACCTTCGGCGTTTCCTTGATCAGATGCCAGGATTCGTCGGCTATCTTCAGCGAACGGTTTTCGGTATTCGTTTCGATCTGCACCAGCACGTAGCCGGGAAAGAACTTGCGTTCGCTGCGGCGTTTCTGGCCGCCACGCATCTCGATCACTTCCTCGGTCGGCACCAGCACGTCGCCGAACTTGTCCTGCATCCCGGCACGCGCAATCCTCTCCTTGAGCGCGCGCGCAACCTGATGCTCGAAACCCGAGTAGGCGTGGATGACGTACCAACGTTTGATCATGGCGGTCATCTTTTTAGCGCCCCAGTTTGAGCAAATGCTGCAGGATTGCCCAGTTCAGGAAAAAGTCGATCAGGCCCAGTATCAGGCTCAACACGATGACCACAATAAAAATCACGATGGTCGTTTGAATCGTTTCCTGACGCGTCGGCCACACGACCTTGCGCAACTCGAACAACGACTCGCTGAAAAAGTCGCGCAGGGCATGGCCAGAGCGGGTGAAATAACCCACGGCCCCACCCAGCACCATGCCACCGAGCAGCATCAAGAGGCGCTGCCACCCGGGTAAATCGTTGTACCAGTAATAGCCGACCACGCCCGCAGCCAGTATCACCAGCGCGAGGACAAGCTTCGCGGTATCTGCGACGCTATTACCTGATTGTTCGACTTTTGCGTTCATACCCTTCATGTATTTCAGTCATCCTCCCTGATGACAAATAACAAACCGGCCATCCTGGCCGGACTTTTCAATCTGGCACGCCAGGAGGGACTTGAACCCCCAACCTGCGGTTTTGGAGACCGCTGCTCTGCCAATTGAGCTACTGGCGTGTGTTTTGTGTGTTTACTTGACGATTTTCGCCACCACGCCGGCGCCCACCGTGCGGCCGCCTTCGCGAATCGCGAAGCGCAGCCCTTCTTCCATCGCGATCGGGTGAATCAAGCTCACCACC
>JANXVS010000273.1 GCA_025351555.1 Pseudomonadota bacterium
GAGGAAGGATTTGTAGTCGCGTTTAGCGGGCGGCTCCCAACTCCTTGCGGTTCCCATACGCGACCAGCGATCATCGCCTCGTCAAGCCGATCAGCGAACCGCCCGAAACCTGCCAGTCGTCAGCGGCAGAATCGGGTCGACTTGCGGCAGTCGTAGTGCGGCCAAAACCCCGCTTACTGGATCTACAATCAGTGCGCCGCAAAAGGTTCAGTTTCGGATCGGCGACAAGACCGCTTACGATTGCGATCATCTGTCGCATGGCCGAAAATCATCTCGAGTATCAAGCAAGGAGTACGAAGGTGGGAGAACTAACCGTGCGGTTCGAAGGGAACTTGTGGACCTGTATCTGTGAAGATCGGAAGCTCGAAAGCGTGGGGTTTGTCGATCTCATCATACTCATCAAACAAGAACTGGGCGTCCGGCAATTCTCTGTGGAGTTTGATTGCGAGGGCAAAGCAATCGACGGCGCGCTCGCCACGTTCGATTTTGGAGCCCCTGACACGTACATTCCGGACTGAGCATGGCGCGGGAGAGTGCGAACCCTCGCTGCCTCGAAAAGGCCGTTCGCGTACGACCGATTAGGGTCGAGACTTGTCTAATCATCGTCGGAACGTGATCGTTGCTGCCGTAGCCGCTGGTCGCGATCCACCAAGTACACGCATGCACCACGCCGCCTGTTAGAAGTTCGCCAAGTCGGCGGTCTTGTCCAGGTCTGGACACCATGACCGGCATCATTGCCAATTGGCGCCCGGACCCACAAAGCTTAAGCTGCCATTGGGCTAGCGGCCTGCATGCTCCACTGAAATGGGTTGTGCCCGTCCTCGGCGCTCTGCCGCATCGGATGCATTGGAGAGAGAATGTTCGTTCAGGGATTGGGGCTCGCACACCCGCCGCAGCGTTATACCAAAGCCGATTGCTGGGCATCGTTTCTGAATTCGGAATGGCTCGAGCGTCTGGATCGACGTTCGCGAATGATCGCTGAGGCGGTGCTGACACGCGACAACGGCATCGATGCGCGCTGGCTTGCGATCGATTCGCTGGATGAGGTGTTTGCGATAACGCCTGATGTATTGCACGCCCGCTTCGTGCGGCATGCGCCGACGTTGGCTTCGGCGGCGGGCCAACATGCACTGGATGATGCAAATATTACCGCGTCGGATATCGATGCGGTCGTCGTCAGCACATGCACCGGCTACCTGTGTCCGGCACTCAGCGGCTATGTCATCGAGCGTCTGGGCCTGCGTTCGGATGTGCAGACTTACGATCTCGTCGGACAAGGCTGTGCGGCAGCGGTTCCGAACTGGCGCATGGCCGAATCGCTGGTCGCCGCCGGTCGCGCCCAGCATGTGCTTTCGATCTGCGTGGAAGTGTGCAGCGCCGCGATGTATCTGGACAACGATCCGGGCGTGCTGATCAGCGCGTGCCTGTTCGGCGATGGTGCCGGCGCCGCGGTGCTGTCGGCGGCTCCGCATCGATCCAACCGTCGCATCGAGTGGAAGTCCGCCGGGTCGCTGACCGTCCCGGCAGAGCGCGAGGCACTTCGCTTTGAAACTCGCGCCGGCCTCTTGCGCAATGTGCTGACGCGACGCGTGCCGCAGCTGGCTGCTGAAGCCGCGCAGCGCGTGATGCATGAAGTGCTGACTCCGTTGGGATTGAGTCAGGCCGATATTCAAACCTGGATATGGCATGCCGGCGGCCGCGATGTGTTGCTGGCGTTGAGCGAACGGCTTGGACTTGCACCGAGCGATCTGGCTCACAGCGCAGCGGCGTTGCGCGAGTACGGTAATCTGAGCAGTGCCTGCGTCTACTTCGTGCTGCGTGCGGCGTTGGACGATGGTGCTCCCGGCGGCCTCTGGTGGATGTCGTCGTTTGGCGCCGGCTTCAGTTGTCACGGGGCGCTGCTGGAAGTCGCGTGATCAGGCACTTTCCACGCGATGTTCGCCCCGAGTGGCTCGACACGCTGCCGGCCAAAGATCCGCGCGCGCGGCGTTCGCGTGCCGACCTGCGCCGAGTCAATCGGATCATGGGTTCGCTGGGAACATTGCGCGTTGCGCTTGATACTCTGTCGCGCAATCGCACGCCGACGCATATCGTCGAATTGGGCGCAGGTGATGGCAGCCTGATGGCGCGCCTGGCTGACCAGCGCGCGGCACGCTGGCCAGGACTCCAGGTGTCGTTGCTGGATATGCAACCGCTGGTTACGCCGGTTACGCGCGCTGCGATCGAGCGTCAAGGCTGGAGCGTCGATGTGGTTTGCGCCGATGTTTTCACTTGGCTGCGCGAGGCGCCAAAACGCGCGGATGAAATCATCGTTGCCAATCTTTTTGTGCATCACTTCGACAGCGCGCGAATCAAGACCTTGCTCGCCGGCATTGCCGCGCGCGCCACCGCGTTTGTCTGCTGCGAACCGCGTCGATCGCGCGTCGCCTTGCTTGGTAGTCATTGCCTGGGCGCGTTGGGTTGCAACGACGTGACTCGGCACGATGCGGTAGCCAGTGTGCACGCCGGCTTTCGCGATCAGTACCTCAGCGAACATTGGCCACGGCATTCGGATTGGGCTACCGAAGAAAAACCAACCGGTCTTTTCCTGCATCGCTTTATCGCGCGCCGCCGGAGCACTGGCTGATGTCGACGCGATACGACGCCGTCATCGTCGGCGCAGGCGTAGCCGGCTCGACCTGCGCGATCCTGCTCGCGCAAGCCGGCTGGGCCGTCGCGCTGGTGGAGAAGCAGGCATTTCCGCGGCGCAAAGTCTGCGGCGAATGCATCGCGGCGAGTAACCTGGGCTTGATCAACGCACTCGGCATTGGAGAAAAATTTCGCGCGCTCGCCGGAACACCATTGCGCCGGGTCGCGTGGTGCGCCGGTGACACGATGATCGAGGCGCCGCTACCGCAACTTGCCGGTACCCAGCAGCCCTGGGGCAGCGCCTTGGGGCGGGAACATCTGGATACCTTGTTGCTGGAGCGTGCGCGCGAACTCGGCGCCACCATCCTGCAGCCGTGCAGCGTTCACTCTGTGGACCAGTTCGAGGATCAACATCGCTGCACCACGATCGATCCTGCCGGCAATGCGCTCGTGATCGAAGCCGGCGTGCTGATCGACGCACACGGGTCGTGGCAGCGCGGGCCATTCACCGATCAAGATTCGTCACGGCCACCATGCGCCTCGGATCTGTTCGCGTTCAAGGCGAATTATTCTTCGGCACAGTTGCCGGAGGGCGTGTTGCCCGTGCTCGCGTTCGCCGGCGGTTACGGTGGCATGGTGCAAGGCGACCATGGATTGCTGACGCTGGCCTGCTGCATCCGTCGCGATCGCCTGCATCGCTGGCGCAAGAAGCATCCGGGCCTGGCGGCAGGAGAAGCGGTGCAGAAACTACTCGAGCAGGAAATTCGCGTGGTACGTGAAACGCTCCGTGGTGCGCACCGCGAAGGCGCGTGGCTCGCGGTCGGCCCGATTCGACCACGTATCCGCAGTGCGCGCCGCGCGGCTGGAATGTTCGCGGTGGGCAACGCGGCAGGCGAAGCGCATCCGATTCTCGGCGAAGGCATCAGCATGGCTATGCAGTCGGCATTTTTGCTGTGCGAACGACTTGCAGGATCCAGCACGACGACCGATTACGCCACTGCCTGGCACCGCGCATTCGCGCCGCGCATTCGGTTGGCGTCGCTATACGCACACATCGCGATGCATCCCATGGCAAACCGCGCGGTGCTGCCACTATTGAGACGTTGGCCTGGGCTGCTTTCCATCGGCGCGCGCCTCGGCGGGAAAGTACGCTGCGTGGTCGATGCGGGTAAATTAGCTGGGACGATCACCAGAGAATGATCATTCAATTTCGTCCGCGCGTGATGCGCGTCTTCCGCAGTCACGCTAGACCCAATGGCACTTACTTAAGCTTGTAGAGATTCGTAGACCCGTATCTTACGACGGGCCGCGGCTCGAGATGTTTTCAACCACGGGTAGGATTTTGGTCGTCGTTTTCGCGCGCGGGGTTCAATGCGTCCGGGTCGATTGCCGACGCGCAACTGGGCAATGAGCACGAACAGCAGAGTCTTCCGGTGCGCGGTGAATTGGC
>JANXVS010000274.1 GCA_025351555.1 Pseudomonadota bacterium
GAGGAAGGATTTGTAGTCGCGTTTAGCGGGCGGCTCCCAACTCCTTGCGGTTCCCATACGCGACCAGCGATCATCGCCTCGTCAAGCCGATCAGCGAACCGCCCGAAACCTGCCAGTCGTCAGCGGCAGAATCGGGTCGACGGATAGGGGTAGGGAACGGCGAGCGCCGTCCCCTCCCTCCGAACCCGGTGTGCGGTTCTCCCGCGACGGGCTCTCCAGTCAGTTGTGTCCGCATCGGGATTGGCGCGCTAATCGGAGGGCTTCGGACATCGTGAAAAGCCCCAGATCGGCGAAGAATGCATTCGGCCATTGTTTGTGATCGCGTTGGCAGTGGCCGTGACCGCGTCGGTGTTGCTGCCGGCGTAACATCGCCCGTAAACGCCGACGAATAAAACCGTCGAGTGACGAGAACGTAAACCGGTGGGCATGTTGGAAGTAGCCGAACCAGCCACGCAGAGTGGGATTGAGGGACGCAATCACGTACTCAAGGGAGTTGCCCTCGTTACGCTTAGTCTTCGCACGGATCGTGTCCCGCACGGACTGCAGACTTTTCCTGCGCACGCAACGCCGCCCTGCCTCAAACCGGTATCCGAGGAACTCAAAGCCATGACCCTTTACCCGACAATCCCCAACGTGGGTCTTGTCCGGATGCAGTGTCAACCCGTTCGCATTCACCCAAGCACGCATGCGGGCCAGCGCAGATTCCGCTTCCTCCCGACTGCGACACAACACCACGGCATCATCGGCGTATCGCACCATCACCATCCCGGCCTCACGCATTTCAGCGTCAAGCTCATGAAGGTAAATGTTGGCGAGTAAGGGGCTGATAACAGCGCCCTGCGGACTGCCAGACGTCGGCGTCCACCGCTTCATGCCTTCCATGATGTCTTGCTTGAGAAACTGCTGCACGAGCTCCAGTACACGCCCATCAGCAATCCGCTTTCCCACTTTCGCGAGAAGTGGCGCATGTGGAATCGTGTCAAAGTAGCTTTGGAGGTCCGCATCGACCACCCAGAAGTGGCCCGACTTTAAATGCCGGTCCACTTCACGCAGCGCATCTTTGCAGCCCAGACCTTGCCGAAAGCCGAAGCTTCTCGGTTCGAATTCGCGCTCAAAGATCGGCTCGATCACCAGCTTTAACGCCGCCTGGACGACGCGGTCTTTTACAGCAGGTATACCAAGCGGGCGCTGCCCCTTTCCTTTGGGTATGTACACACGGCGCACAGGCTGCGGACAATAACTGCCATCTCGCAGTGTTGATGCCAATTCAGCCAGATAGAAGTCCCGGGCTTGCGCGAATCGCTCCACGCTCACGCGGTCCACACCCGCTGCTCCGGCGTTCCGTTCGACGTGTGTCCAACCCAACTCCAACGTGTCAAGACGCGATACCTTGTCGATCAGACTATGCCATTTGCTTCCTTTAACTCCTCTTTGTAGAGCTGCCAACATAGCTTCCGTCCAGAGTGGAGCTGGCGCGAATTTCCGCTGCACGCAGCTTCCCAGCACGCCTGCATCACGTTTAGTCGTTGCCGACACTGACGATGCTTCAACTTTCATCTCTGCTCTTTTCCGGCCTTCGGCTATCAACTTTCCTGCCCCACTTCCCTAATACGCCTTTTGCTCTGACGTATGTCCCCGCGGAAATTACCCGCGTGCGGTACTACTGGGACTCTGACTCCTGTCAGCGTTCACATCACTGACAGGTCTCCCCGCTTCTTGCGCACTACCTTCCTGCCGTTCCGTCCTCAACCACGTGGTACGCCACATCGCCGCTTTGATCGCCACCGCAGCGCGATGTGTTGTTTCCAGGCTTCGCCACTTTAGTGCAGGCTCGCCGCAATACCCCGCCGAAACAGGTTCGTCATCCTACGGACCGACAGTTCGCTTCCGGTTACTCCCCACCCCGTCTCGCGACGACGCAGTTACCTTCAGCTACGGAGCTGTGGCCAACTCCGACAGGGACTTACACCCTGCAGATAGCACGCCTTCACGGGCGTACACTAAACCGCTCGCGCGGTAGGTTGGCTTCGATCAGACGCGCGGGTGTGAGTGATCTCTGAGGTTCTGTTTCGTATGTTGCGAAGTGAGGCAATCCGCCTCGTTCGCTACAGGAACCTCAACCATGAGCAAGTCCTCAACCCAACGTGTCTCGCCGCTGCGTCAACGCATGATCGAAGACATGCGGATGCGTAAACTT
>JANXVS010000291.1 GCA_025351555.1 Pseudomonadota bacterium
GCCATGAGCACGCCGCATGCACTCGGCGCCATCGCTGCGGTACTGTTGCTAGTCTATTTTTTTCTGTCGTCTGGCAACGGATTCCTGCGCAGGATGGTCGAGATTGCGCCCAGTCTGAGTGAGAAAAAAGTGGTGGTCTCCATAGCGCGCGAAGTGCAGGAGGAAATGTCGCGCTACCTGATGATGGTCAGCCTGATCAACTTTTGCCTGGGTGCGGCAACGGCGGTGGTCATGGCACTGATGGGTGTTCCCAGTCCATTGCTATGGGGCGCCGTCGCGTGCCTGCTCAACTTTGCGCCCTATGTCGGGCCGCTATGCACTGGATTGGCATTGGCGCTCATGGGTTTCATGACGTTCGATACGCTGGGCCATGCACTCGCGCTGCCAGGCGCGTTTTTCCTGCTTGCCGCGATCGAAGGACAGCTCATAACGCCGATCATCATTGGCCGTCGCTTGTCTCTGGATCCGACGGTGGTTTTTGTCTGGCTGCTGCTCTGGGGCTGGTTGTGGGGCGTCGTGGGTATTTTGCTCGCCGGTCCATTGCTGGCGTGCTT
The DNA here is from genome assembly GCA_025351555.1 of Pseudomonadota bacterium. Classification (GTDB taxonomy): domain Bacteria; phylum Pseudomonadota; class Gammaproteobacteria; order Xanthomonadales; family Rhodanobacteraceae; genus Rudaea. The sequence goes on from JANXVS010000291.1 coordinate 555, forward strand.
GCGCATCATTTGCCAGCACATCAGTGCGCTGCATGGCATTGGCATTCTGATTAGCGATGGCGCGCAGCCGGATACCAAGATCAATCGAGTCTGATTCCATTGATTTGATTGAATGCGTTGCTCCGGCGTGCGAAAATCATTCCATACAACGACTAGGTGGCCCGCGATTAAACGCGGATCGAGCGTGCGACATGTCAACTCGAATTTTCCAAACCTGAAATCCAACCGCTAAGCTGTCCCCCCAAAGGCGCTTGGCGCCTTTTTTGTTGCGTTATTTTTGCCATCGTCCCTGATGGCGAAGGTCAAAAAGCGGCCGCCCTTGCCCGCACTTTTTGGAAAAGCACATGATCAACATCACACTCCCTGACGGCAGCCAACGCCAGTTCGACAATCCCGTGACGGTGCAGGATCTCGCCGCATCCATTGGCGCGGGCTTGGCCAAGGCCGCGCTCGCCGGCAAGGTTGACGGCAAGCTGGTCGATACCGGGTTCCTCATCGATAACGATGCGAATATCGCCATCGTCACCGAGAAGAGCCCCGAGGCCCTCGACATCATCCGCCATTCGACCGCGCATTTGTTGGCGCAGGCGACGCAGCGATTGTTTCCCGATACCCAAGTCACGATTGGCCCGGTGATCGAGAATGGTTTCTTCTACGATTTCGCGCGCAAGACGCCGTTCACGCCGGAAGATCTGGAAAGAATCGAAATCGAGATGCGCAAAATCGCGGCCGAAGGCTTACCGGTGTCGCGCTCGGTCATGCAGCGCGACTTCGCGGTGAAGTTCTTCCGCGACAAGAAGGAAGAATACAAGGCGCAGATCATCGAGAGCATTCCGGCGAATGAAGAATTGTCGCTTTATGCACAAGGCGACTTTGTGGATTTGTGTCGTGGCCCGCACGTGCCGAATACGAACAAATTGAAGGCATTCAAGCTGATGAAGGTCGCTGGCGCCTACTGGCGCGGCAACTCCGACAACGAGATGCTGCAGCGCATCTACGGCACGGCGTGGCTGAACGAGAAAGATCTCAAGCAGCACTTGAGCAACCTTGAAGAAGCCGAAAAGCGCGATCACCGCAAGCTCGGCAAGCAACTCGGCCTTTTCCATTTGCAGGAAGAAGCACCGGGCCTGGTGTTTTGGCATCCCAAGGGCTGGTCGATCTGGCAGGTGGTCGAGCAGCACATGCGTCAGGTTTACAAGGACAGTGGCTACCAGGAGGTGCGTTGTCCGCAGATACTGGACAAGTCGCTGTGGGAAAAAACCGGGCATTGGGAAAATTATCGCGAGAACATGTTCCTGACTTCATCGGAAAATCGCGACTACGCAATTAAGCCGATGAATTGCCCCGGCCATGTGCAGATTTACAATCATGGCCTGCACAGCTACCGCGAGTTGCCGATTCGCTACGGTGAGTTCGGTTCCTGTCATCGCAATGAGCCGTCCGGTGCGCTGCATGGCTTGATGCGCGTGCGCGGTTTCGTCCAGGACGACGGTCATATTTTCTGCACCGAAGACCAGATCGAGAGCGAGGTCACCGCGTTCCACATGCAGGCGATGGCGGTGTATACGGATTTTGGTTTCAGCGATATCGCGCTGAAGATCGCGTTGCGTCCGGACAAGCGCATCGGCTCGGATGAAATCTGGGACAAATCCGAGGGCGCATTGCGTTCGGCCCTGCGTGCCTGCGGCGTGCAATGGCAGGAATTGCCGGGCGAAGGCGCCTTTTACGGAGCCAAAATCGAATACCACATGAAAGATTCGATCGGCCGCGCCTGGCAAGTCGGCACGATGCAGGTCGATTTCTCGATGCCGGGGCGTCTGGGCGCCGAATATGTCGGCGAGGATTCGGCCCGGCATACGCCGGTCATGCTGCACCGGGCCATCGTCGGCTCGCTGGAGCGCTTCATCGGCATCCTGATCGAACACTATGCCGGTTTATTCCCGGTCTGGCTGGCGCCAATCCAGGCCGTGGTCATGAATATTACCGATGCCCAGGGCGATTATGCGGCTTCCGTGGCACAAACCCTTGTAAAACAAGGATTCCGGGTCGAGCAGGATTTGCGTAACGAGAAGATTGGCTATAAAATCCGCGAGCACACGTTGCAAAAAGTCCCGTACCTGCTTGTGGTCGGCGATCGCGAGAAGGAAAATGGGCTCATTGCCGTGCGTACGCGAGCCGGGGAGGATCTCGGCAGCATGCCGTTATCCGACTTCGTCAATCGCCTGCGTGGCCCTGCCTGACCGCCGCGCGAAAATCCATTGAATTCACAGACTTACTGAGGAATGAGTTATCGCCACTGACAAGACTAACCGCAAGA
>JANXVS010000332.1 GCA_025351555.1 Pseudomonadota bacterium
CCTTGCGGCTTGCGCTACGATTGCGTCATCACCGCCGCTCGCCCTTCCGCGAGCACTCGCCCCGCGCACTCGACACGAAACCCATATTGCCAACTCGCTCCGCCATCAAGCAGCTTCTCTGCGTAGACATCAAGATCGCCGGATAAGTCATCGATGCGTGCGACCTGCAACTTGACCTCGCGCAAGGACACCAGCATTCCTGGTGCAGCCACGCGACCAACGCGCTGCGCAAGCAGTCCGCCATGGATCGCCATCGTTTGAGCGCCGTATTCGCACAGATTCACGCTGCGCAGGAGATCGTCACTGCGCAGTGGGTTTGCTGGATCGCGATGTGAAAGGGCAAGCGCATGGATATGCGACTCGTCCCAGGCGACGACGGCGTCGAGCAGACACATCGCGCCACGATGCGGGATCAGGTGCTGCCAATCGTCTTTGCCCAGGATCATGATTCTTGCGATCCCTGCGCCATCAAAATTGACAGACAGAAGTGAAAGGCAACGCCCATCGCCACCGTGAGTCCGATCGCGCGCAGCACCGGCAGGGTCGACGTCGCAAGCAAGCCGAACACCAGGACGGCGGAGATCACGCAGACCAGGGTCGCGTGCAACGTGCGCCGCGCTTCTGCCGCATTTTCCACTTTGCGTTCGAAGAATAGCGCGTAGTGCAGGCCGAGTCCTGCCGCAAGCGTGAGCGCGACCAGATGGAACAGCGACAGCGATACGCCGGAAATTCGCAACACGGCCAGCACCAGCAAGGTTGCCAGCGACATCGGCGCGATCACGTGCCAGGCGCGGTGCAGGTCGCGGAATGCGATCGCCACGGTCAGCGCCAGCAACAGCAGGGCAACGCCGAGCGCCTGCAGGATGCGTTCGCGGTATTGCGCGATCAAGGCCTCGGAAGCCGCTTTCAAGTCGAGCAGCCGCACTTGCCCGGCATTGGACGCTGCCAACGCAGCGAACGCGGCGGGGTCGTGCACGCCGGTGAGGGTGGCCAGGCCGAGCCAATGTTCATCACGCGGCACCAGCATTGCTTCCAGGCGTGCGCCGAAGGGCGAACGCGCAAATTCCGCCGGCGTCAGTGGCGACAAAGTGCGGGCGGTTTCGACATCCTCGATGAAGGGTGCGAACAATCCCGGCTGGAACTGCAGATCCTGCAATGCGGCGTCGAGCGCGGCAGTCAGCGTGGCCCGATTCGGCAATGTCGCCTGGCGTGCACGCTGCGTGGCCAGACTGGGCAGGTAACGACTCGGCAGTTCGACATCATCCACGGCATGCGCCGAAATCAATTGTTCCACTTGTGGAGAAATGCTTTCCGACAGGCGCAGCACGTCATCGGCGGTCTGCGCGTCGAGTACGAGCAGATAACGCACGTCGGGCGCACCGAGCGCGTCGCGCAGCTCGCCTTCGCGCGCGAGCAGGGCCGGCGGCACCGGCGTCAGCGCGGCCAGATCGTTCTGCCACAGCGGCGTCGGCGCCAGCCACAGCAGCGCCAGCGCCAGCGCGAACAAAAGCCACGGTAGCCAGCGCGGGCGCGGCAAGGCGGCCAGCCACGCACGCGTAGGTTCCAGCCCGCGGCTCTCGGCAGCGTCGCGAAAATGCACTGGCAATACCGCCGGCAGCAACCAACGCGTGGCCGCGCCGGCAACGAGCAGACCGGTGATTGTGAACACCGCCAGTTGCTGCAAGCCGGGCACGCCCGAAGCGAAGAACGCCACGTACGCGATGCAGGCCGAGACGATGGCCAGACGCAGCAGCGACCACACCTCGCGCACGCTGGTGCGTGCGTCTGCGTCCGTGCGACGATGGCTGAATACGCGGATCGGATATTCCTGGGCGACGCCGAGCAGGGTGAAGCCGAAGGCGAGAGTAATGCCGTGCACGCTGCCGAACGCCAGGATCAGTGCGGCGATCCCGACCAGGGCGCCGCTGGCCAGCGGCAGCGCGGCCAACACCAGCACGCCAACACTGCGATAGGCCAGCAGCAACAGCGCGACGAACCCGAGCGAGCCGAACGCGCTTAGCCACTCGGCTTGCGCACGGGTGGATTCGCCAACGCGCACGCTGAAATAGCCGGGACCACTGATCGTCAACTGGGCGGCGGCGAAATCGGGCAAGACCGCGAACGCGGTTTGCAGTGCGTTGATCGCCTCGGCTTGCGCCACCGGATCGAAGCCCGGCGCGTGCGTCTGCGCCAGCAACAGGGCCTCGCCGCGCGGCGAGAACCAGACGCCATCACGGGTCAGTGGAACTTTGGCTGGAGTCCAGCGTTGCGCCAGCGCGAGCACTTCGAGCGTAGGGTCGCGCGGCAGCAGGTCTTTCAGCATATCCGCTGCCGGCGAACTCAAATCTTCGACCCGCTGCTCAAGTTGATCGCGCAAGAATGTTGTATCCAATGCAACCTTGTCCAGCGTTGGCGAAAGCAGGTAGCGGTATGGCAGCAAAGCCGGGTCGAGCGCGACCGCATCCGTTTCGCCATCGAGCACGCGCGCAAAATGCGGATCGTTGCGCAGTGTTCGCGCGAGGCCGTGACTCAGAGCCGCGAGGCGTTCCGGTGGCGCGCCGCTGATGCCAAGCAACAACAGTCGCGACGCCGGGCCATTGCCGATTTCATCGAGCAGCAATTTCTGATCGGCATTTCGCGCCGGCGGCATGAAACTGCGCAGATCGCTGTCGACGACCAGGTCACGGCGCACGACGAACGCGAGCGCAGACAGTAGCAGCCACCACGCGACGACGAAGACGATGCGGCGAGGTGTGCTCACGGAGCGATGCGATGGCAGATTTCGGCAAGCGCAGGCAGCGTCGGCGGATCGGCCAGTTTCGTCGCGGCCAGCGCGCCCAGCAGCATGACGCTGGCGTCGCCATCGGCTTGGTGCAGCGAAAAGCACTGCGACTCGTTGCCGGTTCCGTCAACCACGATTTCGCGCAGATGTTTCGTCAGCGCCGGTTCGCGCGGGGTGAGAGTCAAGGTCCAGTTTGTGGCTTTGTCCACAAGACTAACTGTGTAGAATTTTCCCAGCGCCACCGCGTCGCCACCAAGCAGGGCGCTGAAACCCACCAGCAGTGCCTGTAGCTCGGGTGCGCGATCCAGGGAAAAACGCCGCGGCGTGCGGCCTTCACGCTGCACATCGACGCTGGCGCCGGCGATCATGGTGGTTTCGCGGTAGGGTTGCTCGACGCGCTTGCCGAGCTTGTCGGCGCCGCCATAGTCGAGTTCGCCGCGCATCAGCAACGGCTTTTTCAGCAGGCGCACGAAGCGTACTTCGGTGTATGGCGTGCTCGATGGCGCCGGCCGCGCCAGACGCGCGATCAAGGCCGCGGCGTCAGGCGCTGCAGAGTCAGGCGATGGAGCGGCTGGCGGCGGGTTCGCCGACAACAGCGCGAGCGTCAGTAGAGCGATGCCAGAAATCATAGAAGTTGAACCAATTGTAGGGATCCAGGCGCGTGTAGTGCTCCAGCCGCGCAGCATAGCGCTGCGTCCATTCGCCGAGCAGGGCCTCGCGTTCGCGTCGCGGAATTTGTATACATTCAGCAAAAGTTTCGAAGTACAAATCGTAGCGATTGCCGCCGCGGTACAGGCCAAAACACAAGACGCTGGGTAGTTGCAGCATCGACGCAATCAAGTACGGCGCCACCGGAAACGGCGCGGGTGAGCCGAAGAACTGTGCGTCGTGCGTAGCTTCGCGCGGGCGCGCGCGGTCGGCAAGCAGGCCAATCAGCGCGCCCTGCGTCGCCGCATCGTGAATTGCCATTGCGATCGACACTCCATCTTGGCCGGCATCGATGACGCTTGCGGCGACTGCGGGATTGAGGGCGTGCAACAGCTCGGTCATCGCTGGCGTCTGCTGGCGATCCATCACCACGCGCATGCATATGCCCGGCCGCGCCACAGCGAGCACGCGCAGCACCTCAAAGCTGCCGATGTGCGCGCCGAGCAGCAGCACGCCGCGAGCGTGCGCCATCTGCATCTCAAGTTGCTCCAGGCCATGCACGCGTATGTCAAAACGACGCAAGGAACCAGACAGCAGAAACGCACGATCCAGAATCGTCGCTGCATAACAGTGGATATGCCGCAGCACTGCAAATGTGCCCACCGGCCGACCGCATGCGCGCCGCAGGAAATCGCGCGATGCGCCGCGTTCGGCTGCGCGCCGAAAAAAGAAATAAAGTGTAATTGGATACAAAAGCGCACGTGCGCAGCCGCGCCCCAGGCGCAACCCGATCGTGCAGATGAGCCATAGCGCGAAACGGCCACCGCCTTCATGGCGCTCGCTCCAGTGCGTGCTCATGGCGCGATCCCGACCGTGCCACTGGCAACGATGTCCGCACCAGAGACAATGCGAAAACGCGCACCAGTGGCGTCACGCTCAATGAGTAACTCCGCCGCGTGATCCGGCCGCAGCGGCCGCAGGAATTTCACTTGCGGAAAGCCGCCGACGCGCAATCCCCACGCATGCTCGATTGCCGCGGTGACGCGATCGAGCAGGATTACGCCGGGCACCACCGGATTGCCCGGGAAATGCCCCGGTAACGTCGGGTGATCCGC
>JANXVS010000338.1 GCA_025351555.1 Pseudomonadota bacterium
AGACGTCCAAACAGAATATGGTTATGCTGGCCTCCGCTGCCGCCTTGTCGTCTGCCGGCCTTACCCCCAAGAAGCATCCCATGAAAATCGTCAATCAATGTCCGTGTTGTTGCATGTGCCCGCGCGTAGCCATTACCGACCTGGCCCTCCGATTGCGACATCCTGCGAGACGACAAACATGACCCTGACCCAGCTCCGTTACCTTATTGCCATTGCCGATTCCGATCTGAATATCACGCTTGCCGCGAAACGGGTCCACGCCACCCAGCCCGGCATCTCCAAACAGCTCAAGCAACTCGAGGATGAACTCGGCTTTCAGCTATTCTCCCGCAAAGGCAAAAGCCTCGACCGCATCACCGCCATCGGCGCCCAGATCATCGAGCGCGCCCGCGTCATCCTCACAGAATCGGCCAATATCCGCGCATTTGCCGCCAACCAGCGCGGCGAGGCCGGCGGTGAACTGCGCATCGCGACCACTCACACCCAAGCGCGCTTCGTGTTGCCGGCGGCCGTAGCCGGACTCAAGCAACGTCATCCGCATGTCAGCGTGCACCTGAAACCCAGCGCCGACGCCGACGTGCTCGCACAGCTGGATCGCGGCGAAGCCGATATCGCCATCGTCAGCAGCACCGGTACGCCGCCCGCCTCCGGCCTCGTCGTGCCACTGTACCGCTGGGATCGCAGCGTGCTGGTGCCGCGCGCACATGTGCTGGCATCACTCCAGCGTGCGCCGACACTGGCCGAACTCGCACGCTATCCGCTGGTCAGCTACGAATCGTCGTTGCAACCGGAATCCTCATTGCGCCGCGCGTTCGCCGCTGCGAGCTTGCAACCGCAGATCGCGATCACGGCGCGCGACGCGGACCTGATCAAGACTTATGTTCGAGCCGGCCTCGGCGTCGGCATCCTGGCTGAAATGGCGTTGCTTGCCGAAGACGCCACCGACCTGAGGGTGCTGTCGGCCGATGGATTGCTTCCGACCTGCACCACCTGGCTGGTGCTGCGTCGCGATCGCGTGCTGCGTGACTACGCGCTCGAATTCATTATCGCCTTGGCGCCGCATCTGGATAGCCGCGGCTTGCGCCGCGCGCTGGAAGGCAGCGGCGAGGAACGCTGGCCGCAGGCACCGCACTGGCGCGATTTGGGTGTGAAGCAAACGCGCGCGGCCGCTTAAGCCTCGACATGCAAACCGCACTCTCGCTTCAGTCCAAAGAAGCGCGTGTCTTCTTCGCGCATGCCGGGCCGCCAGCGTTGGGTCGTGTGGATGTCGCCAATCGAGACGTAGCCTTCATGCCAGAGCGGGTGATAAGGCAAACCGTGGCGCTGCAGATAAATCCAGATGTCGCGATCGTTCCAGTCCGCGAGCGGATGAAATTTCCAGCGTTCGTTGCGCAATTGCAGAATCGGCGTGGCCGCGCGGCTGCGTGACTGGCCGCGACGCAATCCGGCCACCCAGGTGCGCACACCCAACTCGTCGAGCGCGCGCTGCATCGGTTCGACCTTGCGCAGGCGGTTGTAGCGTTCGATGCCGGCAACGCCCTTTTCCCACAAGCGGCCTTCGTGCGTTTCCTGATCCGCCGGCGACAAGGCGCTGCGATACACCTTCAGATTCAAGGCCAGGCGCTCGCGCAAGTCATCCGCGAAGCGATGGGTTTCCGCAAACAGATAGCCGGTATCGATCAGGATCACGGCAATGTCGGGCTGCTGGCGCGTGATCAGATGCAGCGCGACTGCCGCTTGCGCGCCGAAACTCGACGATAGCGCGTGTTGCCCGGGCAAGTCGGCGAGCGCCCAGGCGACGCGCTGTTCCGCATCGAGTGTTTCCAGATGCCGATTGAGTTCAGCCAGCGCGCGCGCGTCTTCAGCAGCCGTCACCAGATCTGGTAAATTCATGTCAGCACCTGCGCAGGAATCTGTCGCGCAGTCTTGTCTGCGATCACGCCGGCACGGATCAGGAAATCGCCAAACCCTTCGCCCTCCCCGCGCTCGCCGGCGTAGCACGCAAAGACAGGATCCAGCGCCGCCAGGATTTCCGGCTCGGTAATGTTTTCCTGATACAGGCGATTGAGCCGTTGTCCGCGGAAATCCGCGCCCAGCATCAGGTTGTAGCGGCCCGGGGCTTTGCCGACCAGGGCGATCTCGCCCAGATACGGCCGCGAGCAACCATTCGGACAGCCCGATATGCGCAGCAGGATCGGCGCATCGCGCAGACCATGACGATCGAGCAGCGCTTCGAGCTGGAGCAGCAACTCGGGCAGATAGCGTTCGGCTTCGGCCATCGCCAGAGCGCAGGTCGGCAACGCAACGCAGGCCAGCGCATACAGACGCAGCGGACTGGCGCGGCGAAAACCGTCCAACGCGTACCGGCTGACAAGCGCGTCGATTTCGGCGCGATCAGCGGCCGCGACATTGGCGATGATGAGGTTTTGGTTTGCGGTCAGGCGAAAATCGCCGCGATGGACCGTGGCGATCTCGCGCAATCCGCTGAGGCAAGGCTTGCCATCGCGATCGGCGACGCGGCCGGATTCGATGCGCAAGGTCAGATGCCAGCGGCCGTCATAGCCCTGTATCCAGCCGAAGCGATCGCCGTTGTGGGTAAATGTATACGGTCGCGCGGGTTGCAGCACGTGCCCGAGCCGGCGTTCGATTTCAGCAACGAACCACGCCAGGCCGCGATCGTCGATCGTGTACTTGAGCCGCGCGCGTTTGCGTTCGGCGCGGTTGCCGAAATCGCGTTGCGTGGTCAACGCCGCCTTGGCCGTGGCCAGCAATTGCTCCGGCGTGATGAAGCCGATCACATCGCCCAGCCGCGGATAGGTGGCGGCATCGCCATGCGTTGCGCCCAGACCGCCGCCGACGCTGACATTGAAGCCGACCAGCTCGTCTTCCTCCAGGATCGCAATCAAGCCCAGATCGTTGGCGAACACATCGATGTCGTTGAGCGGCGGCACCGCGAAACCGATCTTGAACTTGCGCGGCAAGTAAGTCGCGCCGTAGAGCGGCTCGCTTTCCTCCTCGCCGCCCCCAATCTGCTGCTCGTCCAGCCACAGTTCGTAATAGGCACGGCTGCGCGGCTTCAAGTGTTCGGACAAGCGCACCGCGCACGCGTACACGGCGGCATGCGCGCGCGATTGCACCGGATTGGCCGAAACCAGCACATTGCGATTGACGTCGCCGCAGGCGGCGATGGTGTCGATCAAGGCAGTATTGATCGCCTGCAGGGTGGGTTTGAGCTCACGTTTGATCACGCCGTGGAACTGGAACGCCTGGCGCGTGGTGAGCCGCAGCGTGCCGTTACCATAGTGCGTGGCGATGGCGTCGAGTTGCAGCCATTGCTGCGGCGTCACCACGCCGCCGGGCAGGCGCGTGCGGATCATGAAACTGTAGGCCGCCTCGAGTTTCTGCTGGCGGCGTTCTTCGCGCAGATCGCGGTCGTCCTGCTGATAGGAGCCGTGGAACTTGATCAGCTGGGTGTCGGCCTCGGCAATCGCGCCGGTAACCACATCGGTCATGCTCGCGACGATCGTGCCGCGCAGATAGCGGCTTTCGGCCTTGATTTTCTCGACTGGCGACAGTGCGTTCATGTCAGTACACATCCCGGGCGTAACGGCCCTGTTGCAGCAAGCTGTAGATGTAGTCCTGGGCGACTTCGCGGCTCTTGCCGCCATGCGTTTCGGCAATCTGGATCAGCGCCGCATGGACGTCCTTAGCCATGCGCGTCGCATCGCCGCAGACATACAGATGCGCGCCGTTTTCGAGCCATGCGTAGACCTCGCGGCCGTGTTCGAGCAGGCGCTGTTGCACGTATACTTTTTCCGCCTGATCGCGCGAGAACGCCAGATCGAGCCGAGCCAGCGTGCCGTTCTTCAGCGCCGCCTGCCATTCCATCTGATACAGAAAATCGCTGGCGAAATGCGGATTGCCGAACAACAGCCAGTTCCTGCCGCCGGCGCCGGTGGCGGCGCGTTCCTGCGCAAAGCCGCGGAACGGCGCGACGCCAGTACCGGGGCCGATCATGATGATGTCGCGCGCCGCATCTTTCGGCAGACGGAAGCGTTCGTTGGCTTCGATGAAGATCGGCACGCGCGCGCCGTCTTCGCGGCTGGCCAGAAAATGCGAAGCCGCACCCCAATGCGCACTGCCAAACGCCCTGTACTCGACATGGGCGACGGTAAGGTGCGCTTCGTCGCCGACCGCTTTCTGGCTCGACGCGATCGAGTACAGGCGCGGTGTAAGCGGACGCAAGGCGGCGACGAGTTCCTCGGCCTGCCAGTGCGCCGGCCAAGCGCGCACGAGATCGATGAGTTGCTGCTCACGCAACAGCGTCGTCAACGCCGGTGCAAGATCCGGTGCCAGCAGCCGATTGAGCTCCACGCTCTGCGCCTGCGCGGCATGCTGCGCGACGAACGGACGCGCCAGGCGAGTGATCTCGCGTTTTTCCGTCAGCCATTGCGCGAGTGGCAGGGCCACGCCGTCGTGATTGACCGCACGCTCGCCATCGAGCTTGAGCGCAGCCAGAACCGCATCGATCAGGGCCGGCGGATTGCGTGGCCAGACGCCGAGCGCATCGCCGGGTTCATACACCAGGCCCGAGCCTTCCAACGCCAGTTCGATGTGGCGCACATCCTTGGCGCTGCTCCGCGCAGTGACGCGCTGATTGGC
>JANXVS010000354.1 GCA_025351555.1 Pseudomonadota bacterium
CGTCGCGCGCTGGATGTCGTTGGATGCGCCGGTGGTGACCTTGTCGTCGCCGAAGATCAACTCTTCGGCCACGCGTCCGCCGTACAGGCTGGCGAGACGGCTTTCCAGGAAGGTCTTGCTGTGGCTGTACCTGTCAGTTTCAGGCAGGAACAAGGTCACGCCCAGCGCCCGGCCACGCGGTATAATTGTGACTTTGTGTACCGGATCGTGATCCGGCACCAAGCGACCGACGATGGCGTGGCCGGCCTCGTGATACGCGGTCAGCTTCTTCTCGTCTTCGCTCATCAGCATCGAGCGGCGCTCGCTGCCCATCATGATCTTGTCCTTGGCACGCTCGAAGTGATCCATGTTCACGTCGCGGCAATTGCTGCGTGCGGCGAACAAGGCGGATTCGTTGACGAGGTTGGCCAGATCCGCGCCAGAAAAACCCGGCGTACCGCGCGCGATTACGGTGGGATTGACGTCTGCCGCGAGCGGCACCTTGCGCATATGCACTTTCAGGATCTGTTCGCGACCGCGCAGATCGGGCAAGGGCACGACGACCTGACGGTCGAAGCGGCCCGGCCGCAACAGGGCCGGATCAAGCACGTCAGGGCGGTTCGTCGCGGCAATGATAATGACGCCTTCATTGCCCTCGAAGCCATCCATCTCAACCAGCAATTGATTGAGCGTCTGCTCGCGTTCATCGTGACCGCCGCCCAGGCCCGCACCGCGATGGCGGCCGACTGCATCTATTTCGTCGATGAAGATGATGCACGGCGCATGTTTCTTGGCCTGCTCGAACATGTCGCGCACGCGCGAAGCGCCGACGCCGACGAACATTTCCACAAAGTCAGAACCGGAAATTGTAAAGAAAGGCACTTTTGCCTCGCCGGCGATCGCCTTGGCCAGCAGGGTCTTGCCGGTACCCGGCGAACCGACCATCAACACACCGCGCGGAATGCGCCCGCCGAGCTTCTGGAACTTCGCCGGATCGCGCAGGAATTCGACCAGTTCCTGGACATCGTCCTTGGCCTCGTCGACACCGGCGACATCGGCAAACGTGATCTTGACCTGGTCTTCGCCCTGCAGGCGCGCGCGCGAACGCCCGAAGCTCATCGCGCCGCGGCCGCCACCGCCGGCCTGCATCTGGCGCATGAAATAGACCAGCAGGCCAATGAAGATCAGGAACGGTACCCAGTCGAGCAAGATGCGCCACAGGGCGCTGCTGTTGTCGGCCGGTTCCTGACTGACCTGCACCTGGTGCGAGCGCAGGGTGGGAATCATCTGACTATCGTCCAGCGGTGCAACCGTCTGCAAGGCGCTGCCGTCCTTGCGCTTGCCGGCAATCGTGGCGGGCATCGTCGCGCTGATCGTCACGTTGGCGACGGCGTTGTTTTCGACTTGCTGCATGAAATCCGAATACGACACGCTGCTCGTCGTCGTACTGCGGGGATTGAAGCTCTGAAATACCGCGATCAGCACGACCGCAATTACCACCCAGAGCAACAGATTCTTGGCCATATCGTTCATGCGTCTATTACCTTCTTGTCCTATGCACGCTTGCCGGTAGCCAGCGCGTAGACCTCGGCGCTGCGCGCGCGCGAGGCCTTGGGTTTGCGAATGCTGACGCGCTCATAGCCTGCGCGCAAGCCTTTCAGGTATTCATCCGAGCCACGGCCCTGGAACAACTTGACCAGAAACGCGCCGCCGGGTTTCAAATGCATCGCAGAAAATTCCTGTGCCAGTTCAGCCAGATGCATGGCGCGTGCCTGATCTGCCGAATCCACACCGCTGATATTGGGCGCCATATCCGACAGCACAAGGTCAACCACGGCGCCGTTGAGAATGGCCTCCAGTTGCTGAACGACAGCCTCCTCGCGGAAGTCGCCTTCGATGACCTCCACCCCAGCAATCCCTTGCATCGGCAGGATGTCCAAGGCCACGACGCGGCCACTATCGCCCAGGCGTTGCCGCACCATCTGCGACCAGCCACCGGGCGCCGCGCCAAGGTCGACCACGACCATGCCCGGCTTGAGAATGCGGTCGCGCTCGAGCAATTCCTCCAGCTTGAATACCGCGCGCGAACGCCAGCCCTCGCTTTGCGCGCGCTTGACGAACGGATCGCTGAAATGCTCCTTGAGCCAGCGGTGACTGGATTTGCTGCGCGCCATCAGTTCAACCGTGGGGCAATGTTGCATGGCGGCATGATACCCTTTACGACCCTGAAATGCCGCGATCCGCCTGATTCCAATGAACTTGAGCCCCAGCCAGAAACGCTATTTGCGCGGCCTCGCGCATGCCCTCAGCCCCGTCATCATGACCGGCAACAAGGGCGTAACTGCCGCCGTGATCAATGAGTTTTCGATTGCCTTGGATCACCACGAACTGGTCAAGGTCAAACTTGGCAGCGATGACCGCGACGACCGCGCCATGCAAATCGCCGCCCTAGTCGACGCCACCAAGGCGCAAGTCGTGCAGACCATTGGCCGCGTCGCCAGCTTTTACCGGCACAACGCCAAACAACCGCGGCTCGCGCTGCCGAAGTGACCTTAAGGATGAGGTCATACTGTGCAATACAGGGATGTACGATGACAGGGGATCTATTTTTGGAACGAGATGCAACTGACTGAACATCGCAACGAACGTGAGTTGTTCGTGCGCCACGCCGATGCCACTGGTGTGACGGTGATCGATCGAAAGTTCGATCGCAGCCTGATCGTGGCCGCAGATCGCGTGATCGAGAATTTCCCCGCGCGCAGCGTCGCCGAGCTTGATGCGAACGCGATCGCCAGTGTGCTGGCCCTGCAACCCGAAGTCGTTCTGCTCGGCACGGGAGCACGCACTACGTTCCCATCACAGGTCGTGCTGGGCGAATTTCTCAAACGCGGCATCGGCCTGGAAACGATGGATAACGCCGCGGCAGCGCGTACCTTCAACGTGCTGGTGGGCGAAGGCCGGCGTGCAGTGGCGGTATTTTTGCTGGCTCAGTGATGCCGGTTTTCGGCATCCACCAGCGCGCGTAGACGAACCAAGGCCTCGCTCTGGATCTGGCGCACACGCTCCCGCGTCAACCCCAGCTCGGCGGCGATCTCGGCCAGCGTTTGCGTGCCCTCGTCGTTGAGTCCGTAACGTCGCTGCAGCACCAACCGCTGACGCGCTGGTAGTTGACCAATCCACACGTCGATACGGCGACCGGCAGCTTCATCGACTCCGGGCGCCGCCGTGCTATCCATCACCAGTTGTTCGATCAGGGCGCGATCGTCGCCATCTGACAACGGCGCATCCAGCGAGCTGATGCGTTCAGTCACGCAAAATAG
>JANXVS010000369.1 GCA_025351555.1 Pseudomonadota bacterium
TCAAAAAAATCCATCACCACTTCGGCCAGCGGCAGCTCGTAGCTGATCTGCACCTGGGTTGCCAGATAATGGATCGAGCGTTGCGAGCCGCGTTTTTCCTCGCATAACGTGATCACGTTGCCGACGTAGGCCGGTGGCGTCAGGATGTTGGCGACGATGATCGGTTCGCGGATTTCCTCGATGTAATTGGCGGCCGGCAGCTTGGCCGGATTGTCGAGCTGAATCACGCTGCCGTCTGTTTGCAGCACTTCGTAAATCACCGTCGGCGCGGTGCTGATCAGAGCCAGGTTGTATTCACGCTCCAGGCGCTCCTGCACGATCTCCATGTGCAGCATGCCCAGGAATCCGCAACGAAACCCGAAACCCATCGCCTCGGAACTTTCTGGCTCGAAATGCATGGCCGCATCGTTGAGTTTGAGTTTTTCCAAGGCCTCGCGCAGCGAGGGATAATCGTCGGCAACGACCGGAAACAAGCCTGCGAATACGCGCGGCTGCATCTTCTGGAATCCCGGCAACGCATGTGGCGCTGGTTTGCCCGCCAGCGTCAGGGTATCGCCAACTGGCGCGCCGTGAACGTCCTTGATCGATGCATTGACCCAGCCCACTTCACCCGCGCCGAGCTTGTCCTTTGTCGTGCGTTTGGGCGTAAAGACGCCTACTTTATCAACCTCGTGCGAGCGCCCGGTGGACATCACCAGAATCTTGTCGCGCGGCTTGATCTCGCCCTGCATCACGCGCACGAGCGACACCACGCCCAGGTAATTGTCGAACCATGAATCAATGATCAGCGCCTGCAAGCGATCGGTATCGCGCGGCTTCGGCGGCGGAATGCGCGCAACAATGGCTTCGAGCACGTCCGGGACATTCTCGCCGGTCTTGGCACTGATCGCGATGGCGTCGTCGGCGTGAATGCCGATCACCGCTTCGATTTCGGCCTTGACCTTGTCGATATCGGCGGTCGGCAGGTCGATCTTGTTCAATACGGGGACAACTTCCAGACCCATCTCCACGGCCGTATAGCAATTGGCCACCGACTGCGCCTCGACGCCTTGCGCTGCATCCACCACCAGCAGCGCTCCCTCGCACGCAGCGAGCGAGCGGCTGACCTCGTAGCTGAAGTCGACGTGCCCAGGCGTGTCGATGAAATTGAGCTGGTAGGTTTTCCCATCGCGTGCGGTGTAAGGCAACGAGACGCTCTGCGCTTTGATCGTGATGCCGCGCTCGCGTTCGATCGGATTGGAATCGAGCACCTGCGCTTCCATCTCGCGAGCCTCCAAGCCACCGCACAATTGGATGATGCGGTCGGCGAGCGTGGATTTGCCGTGATCGACGTGGGCGATGATGGAAAAATTGCGGATCAGATTCATGCGGTGCGACAGGCTCGAAGCGGCCGGAACAGTCTCGTTGAGACAGGACTGTCGCGGCAAAGCGCCCATTATCGCACGAAGCTACGTCTCGCGCCTTTGCGCGCATAGGCGACGGGGATCCGCACCCCGCCGCTGCCCTTCCGACTACTGCAATCAGCCTTTACCTTAGCCCTTGTCCTTGCCTTTAGGACCGGGCACCGGCACTGCCACAAACTGGGTGGCATCGTCGCGACGCACCAGCAGCATCACCGAATCGCCGGGTTTGGCGTCCTTGAGCGCCGCGTCGAATTCACCTGCGGTCTTCACCGGCTTGCGTCCGACCATCAGCACGACGTCGCCAGGCTGCAGCGCAGTACGACGTGCTGCGGCGCCCTTGATGTCGGCTATGACCACGCCCTGGTCCTTGAGCCCAAGCTGCTTGCGTTGCTCGGCCGTAAGATCCTCAACGACGATGCCTAGGGGATTGCTCGATTTGTTGTCGGCACCGCCCAGACTGGCCATGCTGGATTTGTCGTGCGGCAGTTCGCCGACGATCACCGGTACCGTCATGGTCTTGCCATCGCGGAAGACCTTGAGCTCAGCATTGCTGCCTGGTTTGCTGTTGCCGACCAACGGCGGCAGGTCCGACGATTGCTCGATGTCGTGGCCGTTATAGGACAGAATCACGTCGCCGACACGCACATCGGCCTTTTCCGCGCCGCTGCCGGGCGTGAGCTTGTTGACCAAGGCGCCACCGCTGCGCGGCAGGTTCAGGCCCTGCGCCATGGCGCGATCGACATTCTGGATTTGTACGCCGATCATGCCGCGAGACACGTGGCCGCTGGCCTTGAGCTGGTCGACCGTGTTCATCGCAATATCGATCGGAATGGCAAAGGAAATGCCAACCGAACTACCGGTGTTGCTGTAGATCTGCGAATTGATGCCGACGACCTGACCATCCAGATTGAACAGCGGGCCACCGGAATTGCCACGATTGATCGGCACATCGGTCTGGATGAAGGGCACGTATTGCTGGTCCGCGCCGCCGAAGCCGCGGCCGACATAGCTGATCACACCGTGCGTCACTGAATGATCGAAATTGAACGGCGAGCCAATCGCGACCACCCATTGGCCGGGCTTGAGCTTGTTGGAATCGCCGATCGCCACGATCGGCAACGCCGTAGCGCTGACCTTGAGCAGAGCGATGTCGGATTCAGCATCGGTGCCGATGACTTTCGCGTCAAGCTCGCGTCGATCGGACAGGCGCACGACGACCTGGTCGGCACCTTCGACAACGTGATTGTTCGTCAGAATATAACCGTCACCGGAAATGATGAAGCCCGAGCCCAGCGAAATGCGCGTGCCGTCAACGCGCGGATGCCCGCCCGGACCACCCGGGACACCGCCCGGCCCGAAGAAACGGCGAAAGATTTCCGGCACTTCCTGGTCGTCGATCTCACCCGACGCCGTCGCATCCCCATTGTGCGTGGCCTGCACATTGACGACCGCGGGCGCATTCTTTTCCACCAGTTGGGTGAAATCCGGCAGATCGGCCCAAGCGCTCGCGCTGACGAAGGCCAGAGTTATGAAAAGCAGCAATTTACCCGAAATAGCTTTGTACATGGATGCAACCTCAATGGGATATTTCGAACACGGAACACGCGAAAGCCATGAAAACTTCTGTTTCGGTCGGCAACGGGAGTTCCCGCCGACTTTGGCCGCGCCACATAGGCGGCAGCTTAAATGACGAACGATGCGCCATGGGTGAGCGACGGCGAAACCTGCGACAATCTAGGGTTGCGGCACTTCCGAGCCACTCGGCGCAGCTTGTTGCGATCGCGGGGCAGTCAACAACACATAGGGTCCAAAACCGTTGGCGGTTCCCGCCCCGGCCGCCTCATAGCGATGGCGCGTATCGTAGCGCGGTATCGGCACCACTCCGGAATCGAAGCTGGCAGGTTGGGCGTAATCGAAATTCGCCAGCATTGGAGGTAGCGTGGACGACGGGAAGCGCCCGTCTTGCGGCGTGACCATGGGAGCCGCCGGCAGGGTCGCCATGGTCGTCGCAATAGAGGACGACGGATTTTCGCCCGGCGGTCGCGTTGCCACCAGCGCCACGACGGCGACGGCCGCAGCAATGGCTCCGCCGCCGGCCCAGCGCAGCAACGCCGCACCGCGCCGGTTGGCCAATGGCGCAGCTTCCTGCGCGAGGCGCCGCATGAGAATCTCAGTGAAATCCGCGCGCAACGGCAGGGTGGCTTGACGCCGCAGCGAGCCGCGCACGAGTTGGTAGCGCGACCAGCGCTGCACCAGTTCCGTGTCGGCGTCAATCCGGCGCAGGAGAAAGCGCAATTGGTCGCGCGGCAGTTCTCCGTCCATCAGGCAAGAGAGTTGTTCGCCAAATTGATCGGTAGTGATTTGTTCGTTCATGAGTCGGATACCTTGGCGTCCGACAACAACGGACGCAGCTTCTGGTCGATTGCGTCGCGCGCCCGGAAGATGCGGGAACGTACGGTGCCAATCGGACAATTCATGGTTTCGGCGATCTGTTCATAGCTCAAGCCGTCGACCTCGCGCAGGGTAATGGCGGTCTTCAGGTCTTCCGGCAATTGTTCGACCGTGGCGAACACGGTTTGTTCAATTTCCTGGCGCAGAAGTTCGTGTTCGGGCGTTGCGTGGTCCTTCAGCTGCGATCCGCCATCAAGTTGCACCGCATCATCGATCGCGACGTCGTCGGTCGGCGGCCGGCGGCCGCGCGAGACGAGATGGTTCTTGGCCGTATTGGTTGCGATCTTGAATACCCACGTATAGAACTGACTGTCGCCACGAAACGAGGCAATCGCGCGATAAGCGCGAATGAACGTCTCTTGCGCCACATCCTGGCATTCGCTCCAGTCGGAGATGTAACGCGAAATCACTCCGACCACCTTGTGCTGATACTTGCGTACCAACAGGTCGAAAGCGCGCTTGTCTCCTTTCTGCACCCGTTCAACCAGGGCCTGGTCCGTGTCTTGTTCGCCCATCCGGGCTGCACTCCGTTAGCTGGCGACCCGGTCAAGCCTCGCAGGTAGACCGGTAACGATCGCCAAAGTTCAGTTCAATTCGTCTTCGCGGACAGCGCAATCTAAGGTGCCGGCTCGGTCGCTTGTGCCCCATGGAAGATACGCTCGCGTTCAATCAGCAGATTCTCGAAACCGGCAGCCGGCAGGGGCCGGCAGAAAAGATACCCCTGCAACTCCTCGCAGCCTTCTGCGCGCAGGAAATCCAGATGCTCCTCGATCTCCACGCCCTCGGCGACCACGGCACGGCCAAGATTGTGCGCCATGCTGATGGTAGCGCGCACGATCGCTTCGTCATCCGGATCCACGCCGATATTGCGCACGAAGGTCTGGTCGACCTTGATGCGGTCAGCGGGGAAGCGCTTGATATAATCGAGCGAGGATTGCCCAGTGCCGAAGTCGTCGATCGAGATGTGGCAGCCGAGATCGCGCAATCCCTGCAGCGTCTCCAGCAGGTTCGGGATCGATTTCACGT
>JANXVS010000483.1 GCA_025351555.1 Pseudomonadota bacterium
GCTTTTCCGAAGAGCAGATCATCGGCTTCCTGCGTGAGGCCGACGCCGGGCATTGTCAGACTAAAAATATCGACGTGCAAAAAAGCCGATGCGCCTAACGTCAGCTTGCAAGAATCTTCCACTCCATCATCGCGGCAGAACGACGCATCTTGTAGGTGCTGCGGTCGATCAGATGACGCTCATGATTGAAATGGTTATGGAAGGCGGCATGCACTGAGGTAAATTTCTGCAGTGTGCTCATTCGCCTGAATCGGTGCATCGCGCGTTCGCGTCGTCGGAATGGTTGATGTGAATTTTCGGCCCGGTTGTTGATCCACTGTCCGTGGCATTCCTGGCGATCGGCATTGCCGATCAGTTTCATCGCCGCACCATACGAGCGCAACTTGTCGGTGACGATTTCACGCGGTTGGCCGTATTTCTTCATCAGGGTTTTGAGCAAACGCAAGGCGGCGGCGCGATCACGGCGTGTGGTGACGATCACCTCAAGCACTTCACCTTCGTGATCAACAGCGCGCCACAGATAGCGCTGTTCGCCATTGATCTTCACGAACACCTCGTCGAGGTGCCATCGCCATTGAGGAATTCCGCATCGTGCGCCGGCGCGCTTCTTCCTGATTTGGGATGCGAACAGTGGACCGAACCGGTTCCACCACTGGCGTACCGTCTCGTGACTGATGTCGATCCCGCGTTCGGCCAGAAGATCCTCGACGTTTCGCAAAGAGAGCGGATACTTCACGTAGAGCAACACCGCCGCGCGAATCACTTCGGGCGAGCTGTTGAAGTAGCGGAATGGATTGGGCATTAGACGAGACTACCGGCTAGACTCCAGACTCGCAATTTAGTCTGACAATGCCCTCTGCACTGCGAACACGTCTTTGAGGTCGCGGTCGTAGTTCTGCGCCCACAGATGGCTGTCGCTGCGCGCATCGATCAACTGCAAGTTGATCCGCACCTTGCCGTCGGCTTTTTGCACGCTGCCTTCGAGCACCGTCGCCACGCCGAGTTGTTCGGCGACGATTTTCAGATTCGGCGGACGGCTCGCGTACTGCTCGGTCGAAGTGCGGGAGATCACCTTCAGGTCATGGATACCGGCCAGGCACGTGAGGATTTCGTCCTGCATGCCGGTCGCGAAGTAGGCGTTGTCCTTGTCAGCGCTGAGGTTCTCAAACGGGAGCACGGCGATCGATTTGTTGTTCACTGCGGAGGCTGCTTGCAGTGTGGCGGATTTCGTCGCCAATGCGATCTCCGTTGCTTCACGGCGCGGCGCGAGCACGAACTTGTCGAAACCGAAGTAGGCGAGCGCAACGACGAGGACGACGATGATCGCGCGATTCATGCGCTGCGCGGTTTGTGGCGCGATGGATTCTTCCGGTTTCACATCCTCGTCGCGCTTTATGCCGCTCGGCGTCAGCTCGAACACCCAACTGAAAATCAGTGCTGGAATGAAGCCGACCGCAAGCACGATCACGATGCTGCGCGGCAGCCACGCCGGCGCATCGAACATCGGCACCACCGTGCTCGACACCTGCACGATCAGCCACGCACCAACCAGATACAGCCCGGCCATGCGGATGACATTGCGGCGTTTGAGTTCGGCGATGAAACTCATGTCAGGACGCGCAGCCCGCGCACTTTTGCAAAATCGCGATCATGCGTTACCAGCGCATCGGCATTGATCGACAACGCGCTTGCCGCCTGGATGGCATCGGGCAATTTCAAGCCGTACTTGCCGCGCAATCGTGCTGCACTTTCAGCGATGTCGCAGGTGAAATCGACGACCTGCCAGGCTTCCAAAACGGCACGGTAACGTTTGGCAAGGGCTTCCTCGCCCGCCCTTAGCGGGCCCGTCAACACTTCCGCTATGGTGACGGTGGTTACCGCGAAGACGATTTCGCCATCGGCATGCCGCTGGAACATCGGCGCGAAACGCGCGGCGAATTTTGCATGCGCTTCCAGCGTGTAGATGATCGGCGCACTGTCCACCAAGACCAAGGCGCCATCGCGCAACGCGGTTGCGTCTAGCGATTCCATTCGTCGCGCAGCCGGGCGATGGCTTTGCGGCTATCGCTGCCCCACA
>JANXVS010000403.1 GCA_025351555.1 Pseudomonadota bacterium
TTTCGACAGCAAACCGGTGCAGGACTACATCGCGTTTCTTGCGCAGCACAAGACAGTGATCGATCCGACACTGTCCACATTCGATTTCGTCCGCCAGCGCGATGGCGATATGTCGAAGGCCTACGCTGCGGTGGCCGATCATATGCCGCCGGACGTGCGCCGCGGATTTTTCCAGGCGCAGATGAAGATACCGGACGACGCGACGGCGGCGCGCTATGAGAAGTCGTACGCGAAGATGATCGAGTTCACCGGACGCATGTACAAAGCGGGCATTCCGCTGGTTGCCGGCACCGATGGACTCGCGGGGTTTACCTTGCAAAACGAACTGGAGTTGTACGTGCAAGCCGGCCTGACGCCGGCGCAGGCATTGCAGGTAGCGACGTACAACGGCGCCAAGTATGCACGCGTGCTGGATGATCGCGGCGTAATCATGCAAGGCAAGCGTGCCGACTTGATTCTGGTCGACGGCGATCCGACGCAGAACATCTCTGACATCCGCAAAGTCGCCTTGGTCATCAAGGGCGACAAGGCCTACTATCCGAGCGAGATTCATACTGCGCTTGGCATCAAGCCGTTTGCGCAGCCGCTGATGGTTCATTAGCACGAGAGATTTCGAAGCCAGGAATCGCGGCGCGGTGCACAGGGTTGTGCCGCGCTTGACCAGCCCACAGACCCTTGTGACGTGCGTTCACGTGCGACAGGAGATATCCCATGGCCACCGGCTGGGCAGGCGACAACGCGGTGCAGGATCAGATCGACGCGACCATCAAGGATGCGATCAACCGTGCGCGCAGTCAGGCGCCGAAGGGCCCGAGCCTGAAACGCTGCGAAGAGTGCGATGCGAAGATTCCCGAGGCACGGCGCAAGGCCGTGCCGGGCGTGCGCTTGTGCGTGTCGTGTCAGACCGCACGTGACAAGGAGCAGTCCGCCGCTAGCGGCTACAACCGGCGCGGCAGCAAGGACAGCCAACTGCGCTAAGGGTCAGGGGAATAAGGATTGTTACATTCTATAACGTATTGCGTTATATAACGGGTAGCGTTATAGTTGCGCCGTGATTCGAAGCTTTGCCGACAAGGAAGCCGAAAAGATCTGGGAGGGTACCCCTTCCCGGCGGTTGCCCAGTGACATTCAGAATATTGCACGACGCAAACTGCGTATGCTCAACAACGCCACAACTCTTGATGATCTGCGGGTTCCGCCGGCGAATCGGCTGGAGGCGCTAAAGGGCAATCGCAAAGGGCAGCACAGTGTGCGGATCAACGACCAATGGCGCATTTGCTTCCACTGGAAGGATGGCGATGCGCTCGACGTGCAGATTGTGGACTATCACTGAAATCATGAAAACCTTGCCCAATGTTCATCCCGGTGAAGTGCTGTTGGAGGAGTTTCTTGCCCCGATGGACATCAGCCAAAACGCGCTCGCGCGCGCGGCGGGTGTTCCGCCGCGTCGCTTCAACGAGATTGTTCTTGGCAAGCGTGGCGTGAGCGCCGACACCGCCGTGCGGCTGGCGCGGGCGCTCGGTACCAGCGAGCGTTTCTGGCTCGGCCTGCAAACCGATTACGATCTGGAAGAAGCGCGACGCTTGCTCGGCAAGAACATCGAACGCGTCGAGCGTATCGCTGCATGACGCCGCCACGTCCAGCTGAATCAACGCAATCACGTCACCAGCATAGCCTCCAGCGTGATATCCGCCTTGAACAATTTCGACACCGGACAGCCTGCCTTGGCCTTGGCGGCCAGCGCCTGAAACGTCGCGTCATCGGCGCCGGGCACTTTCGCTTTGAGCGTCAGGTGCACGGCGGTGATGCTGAAACCCTCGTCGACTTTTTCCAGCGTCACACGCGCCGACGTATCCATCTGCTCGGCCACGAGCTTGGCTTCACCCAGAATCAGCGATAGCGCCATCGTGAAGCAACCGGCGTGGGCTGCGGCGAGCAGTTCCTCCGGATTGGTGCCAGGCATGCCATCGAAGCGGCTGGTGAATCCGTACGGATAAGCCTTGAGCGCGCCGCTTTCGGTCGTGATCGAACCTATGCCGTCCTTGATGCCGCCTTTCCAGACAGCCGAACCGTTGCGATTGATCTTCATGATTTTGATCTCCTTGGTGATTCTCAGGCCTTGCCCAACGGTTTGAATCCGCCCATGAACATGCGCTTGCCGTCGAAGGGCATGGACTTTGGATCCATCATCGAGGCCAAGCGCTTGTCCTTCATCGCCTTGGCGCCGATGCGATCACGTTGCGCACGCGACTTGTAGATGATCCAGCCGATGGCGACCGTCTCGCCGGCCTTGAGTTTGACGCTCTGCGGAAACGAGGTGCGCCTGCCCGGCTTCACGTCTTCGGCGATCCACTCCTTGTATTCCAGCGCGCCGTGATCGAGCCAGACTTTCGCCATCGTCTTGCTCATGCGGCGATAGGCATCCAGGTTATTTGTCGGTACCGGTATGACAAAGCAGTCGACGTAGCTCATAAGTCCTCCATGTGGGATTGCACCTGTGCAGCGCAGGGTGTTCGATGTTCGCAGCGGACATCGATCGCCCGAGTCTATTCCTGCGACGGAGACGGAACAATGATCCGCACTCCTTAACGTGCGGCGTCGGTCAATGCAGGTTCAGCCAGCAGGGACCGAGCGCCTCACTGCGTGACCGCTCAGGGCAAAGTTGGCGCCGACGCAAATCTCGCGACGAAATCGTTGGCCGGCTCGGGGCGGCCAAGATGATAACCCTGGGCAAAATCGCAACCCATGTTGATGAGCATGTCCTGCGTGACCTGGTCTTCAACGCCTTCGGCAACCGTGACCAGATCCATCCGGTGAGCCAGTTCGATGACGGCCCCGACCAGTTTTTCCGTATGCGCATTGTTGTGGATTACGCCCACTAGTGATTTGTCGATCTTCAACTCCGTCGCCGGAAACCGGCTCAGATAGGCGATCGAGGAATAGCCGGTACCGAAATCGTCGACCGCGATGCGCACGCCGTGATCGCGCAGACGACGCAGCACTTGCACAGTCAATTCCAGATCGTTGACGAGGGCGGTCTCGGTGACTTCGGCCACGATCGCCGTGGGTGGCAGGCCCCAAATCTGTAGCGCATCGATCAGTTGTTCCACCAATCCGGGACGCGTGAATACGCGCGGTGAAAAGTTGATGGCATAGGTGAATCCGTTCGCTCGTGGCAACGCCGCGGCATGCCGAAGTGTCGCGTTGATACTCCAGCGCGTCAGCGCCCAGATCAAGTCGCTGCGCTCGGCAAACTGCACGAAGTCGGTGGCTTCCACCTCGCCCAGACGCGGGCTATTCCAGCGTGCCAGCGATTCGGCGCCGATCACGCGTTGATTCTTCAGGTCCCACACCGGTTGGAAGTAGGCGCGAAGCCGGTTCGACTCGATGGCTTCGCGCAGTTCCTCGTAGAAGATTTCCTGCCTGGATTCACCCGGTTGATAAAAAACGCAGTGCTCGCCGCTGAGTTGCGCTTTGTCGACGGCCATCTCGGCGCGCCGGCAAAGCTGATCGGCATTCAGGCCATGTTCGGGAAAAAACACGACGCCCATTGTTGGCCGGCCATGCCAAGGCGATGTCGCATTGTTGAGCGGCTGTTCGAAGGCTTTCACCAGTCGCGTGGCGGCGAGCAAGGCATGGTTCCGGTTGCGCATATCGGCCAGCACCACGGTGAAGCTTTCATCGCCGGAGCGGAACACGAGGTCACCCGGCCGCAACGATTGCACGATCAGCAGGCGCGCATCTTCCTCCGCTTGCTCGCCACGCTCCCAGCCG
>JANXVS010000458.1 GCA_025351555.1 Pseudomonadota bacterium
CACGTTGAGCACATCGTAGTTGGTGACGCTCACGTTGCCGCGCTGTACCGGCAAAGCAGAGGCAATCAATGCGTATTGCGCTTGGGAAATCTCCATCCGCAAAGTATACCATCAATATCCATTTAGTGTTAACACGCCCTAATCAGGTTTTAGATTCGGGCGTAGCGAATAACAGGAAATCGGGGACATCCTGCCGGCCAGTGCGATTTGCGGTTTGCTGGCGCAAATGCTGCGTCCAGCCAAGCGCCGCCAGCACCGGCAGAATGATTTCATCCTCGGTCTGCGCTTCGTTGAGCGTCGTTTCGGCCGTTACGCCGGAGAAAATTCGTCGCACCGACTCGCGGAACGCGCCGAAGTCCTTTTCAGCAGCGATCCAGCCCGGCGTTTCGCGAATGCCTTCGCGCAGAAAATCGCTGGTGAACAATTGTCCGTGCATGTACCTCCCCGGTCTTCACGTGATGGTAGCCGAGTTTGCGGCCACTTCCGCGGTTTCGCCTGCTGCTGGAGTGGGTCAAGCGGAGTGCGCTAGCAACTTGAGCAATTTCGCCAACGCCTGACCGCGATGACTGATGCGATTCTTCACGGCAGGATCGAGTTCGGCGGCGCTGGCATTGTGCTCCGGATCGAAAAACACCGGATCGTAGCCGAAGCCGTTGTTACCGCGTGGCGCTTCGAGGATACGTCCGTGCCAGCGACCTTCGGCGATCAGCGGTGCAGGATCGTCGGGCGTACGCAGCAGCACGATGGAACAATGGAAATGCGCGCCGCGTTCGCCATCGGGCAGGTCGTGCAACACATCCAGCAGTTTGGCGATGTTCGCCGCGCTGTCACCGTGGCGCCCTGCGTAGCGTGCGGAAATCAGCCCCGGTGCACCACCAAGCGCATCCACATACAGCCCGGAATCGTCGCCAAGCGCAGGCAGGCCGGACAGGCGCGCCGCATGTCGCGCCTTGATTAGCGCATTTTCCACAAAGGTACTCGCGGTCTCATCCGCATCGGCAATACCTAGTTCACCCTGAGCGACGAGGTCAATCCCGGCGTCGGAGAGAATCTGACGCATCTCGGCGAGCTTGCCGGCGTTGCCGCTGGCGAGAACAATCCTACGCACGCGCCAACACCTCGCGCTGCAAGGCAAAAAGTTCACTTATCCCTTTTTGCGCAAACAGCAGCAAGGCGTCGAGTTCCTCGCGGCGGAACGCGTGGCCCTCGGCGGTGCCTTGCAGTTCGATGAATCCGCCGCCGTCGTTCATCACCACGTTCATGTCGGTGTCGCACGCGGAGTCTTCGGGATAATCCAGATCGAGCACCGGCACGCCGCGGAACACGCCGACGGAAACCGCGGCGACCGCGCCGATGACCGGATTTTTCTTCAGCGCATTGCGGCCTTGCAGGCTGCGTACCGCATCGACCAGAGCGACGTAGGCGCCGGTGATTGCCGCAGTGCGGGTGCCGCCATCGGCTTGCAGCACGTCGCAATCGAGCGTGATCGTGCGTTCGCCCAGTGCGTTGCGATCCACGCAAGCGCGCAGGCAGCGGCCGATCAGGCGCTGGATTTCCATCGTGCGCCCGCCCTGACCACCGCGCGCGGCTTCGCGCTGGGTACGGTCCTTGGTCGCGCGTGGCAGCATGCCGTATTCGGCGGTGATCCAGCCTTCGCCCTTGCCGCGCAGGAACGGCGGCACTTTTTCCTCGACGCTCGCAGTGCACAGCACGCGCGTGTCGCCGAACGTGATCAACACCGAGCCTTCGGCATACCGGGTGTAATTGCGCTGGATGCTGACGTCGCGCAGTTGATCCGGGGCGCGGCCGGAGGGACGGGAGACGACGGCCATTGCGGATATTTCCCAAAAGTGCGGGCGTGGAGTTTACCATTGCGCTCCCCGCACAAACCCAAATTGAGAAGCGCATGATCCGCAGCATGACGGCTTTTGCCGCCGCCGAGAGCGAAACCCCGTGGGGCGCGTTGAGTTTCGAGTTGCGCTCGGTCAATCATCGTTACCTCGAACTCAATCCGCGTCTGCCCGAGGAATTGCGCGCAATTGAACCGGCGCTGCGCGAGCGCGTCGCGGCGAAACTCACACGCGGCAAGGTCGATGTGAATCTGCGTTATCGGCCGAACGACGCCGGTGCTACAGAAATTCGCCTGAACGATGCCATGCTCGACAAACTCGAGCGCGTCGCTGCGGCGTTTGGCGAACGCTTTCCCAAGCTTGGCACGAACTTCACTGACCTGCTGCAGTGGCCGGGCGTGCTGTTACGGGATGAGGTCGATCAGGAAGGCTTGCGCCAGGCCGCGCTTGACCTGCTCGATCGCGCGCTGGCCGACATGCTCGCCACGCGCCAGCGCGAAGGCGAGCGCCTTGGCGTGTTTCTGCGCGAGCGCCTCGATGCGGTTGCGCGCATCGTCGCCGACGTGCGCACCTGGTTGCCGGACATCCGCGCAGGACTGCGCGCGCGGCTGGAGTCCCGGCTTGCCGAAGTCAAGCAAGGCACTGATCCGGGCCGGCTGGAACAGGAGTTGGTGTTGCAACTGTCGCGCATGGATGTGGACGAAGAACTCGACCGCCTCAGCGCGCACGTCGCCGAAACCCAGCGCGTGCTCGGGCTGCCCGAGGCGGTCGGTCGGCGCCTGGATTTCCTGCTGCAGGAGTTCAACCGCGAAGCGAATACGCTTGGTTCCAAGTCCGTCGATCAGCGCACGACGCAGGCGGCAGTGGAGTTGAAAGTGCTGATCGAACAGGTGCGCGAGCAGGTGCAGAATATTGAGTAGCGCTCCCGGGTGTGCGTCACGCATAACTGGCGCTGGGCGTTCGCAGAATTCACCGCTGCCGGTGTGGTCCCCGGCGGCCAG
>JANXVS010000489.1 GCA_025351555.1 Pseudomonadota bacterium
GCCGAGCACGCGCCCGGGTTCGAGTTTGAAGGAGATGTCATCGACGGCGGCCAGATTGCCGTAGCGTTTGGTCAGGTTCTGAGTTTGAATCATCGTGAGTTCACCGAGTCTTTTGATTCTTGATTTCATCGCGCGCGGCGGCACTCCCGGGGCACACAAACACCCCAGCGCCAATTACAAGCGCGTCGAAAGATACCGCAAAACGGAGCAAAAAGTTCCCGAGGCTGGTGGCCAAGTTGTTTGGCACATTGCACGAGAGTGCCTCATTGGCGCATTTGACTATTTTCCAAACAATTTCTGATAGGCAAAGGTAAAATAGGTGCGCTCCCGCTCGTCGCCGCCTGCGTAAACGTCCCGTCCCAAGGCACCGGAAATCGACTGGGTGTCGGAAATCTTGTACCTGGCTCCGAAGTTCAGCAGCACATGCTTTTCGTCGGCCGCGTTGAGATTCGAGCCGGCAACTTCAGCCAACAATGCGACATGGTCCGTCAAGCGCCTGCCGACACCGAAGCTTGCGAAATAGCGATGCTCTTCCCCCGTGGCCTCGAGCCCTGCATTCGCGCTAATCGAGGCATGTTCAAACTCCCGCGTAACGATCACCGGCAGGATCAGGCTCGTCTTGCCTTCGGAAACGCTCCTGTCGCCACCCGGAGACCTGAACTGCACTTGCGGATAGACCGCAAACGACAGTCCCGCATCCTTGTCATCGTAAAAGCGGTACTTCACGCCAAAGATGGAATCGCCGACGCCGTCCGCATCGACAAAGCTTGTAGCGCCGCCCACACCGGTCTGCGCTTGGCGCGCAAAAACGTACGGCACTTCGTACTTGAACTGCAAGGTGTCGCCGACGCCATAGTTGACGTCGACGAGCGGCAGCTCGACCTGCCGTTCTCCCCCGGCCAGTTCGGCATGCATCGCCAGATTGATCTCCCAGTTGTTCGGACCGGGCGTCTCCGTATCGTCAGACACCATCGGCGGAGAACCGACGGTCATCTCCACAGGTTCGGTGTCTTTTCTTCTGCGAATTCTGCTTTGGAAAATCAACTTGACCGCACAAGCTACCGCGCTGGTTTTCTTGCCGACTCCCTGCTCCTGTTCCTGCTGCTTGCAGTCCTCCTTGGCTTGCGCGACGGAGTTGGCGGCATCCGCCGCATCGGGCGTATCGGGCGTATCGGCAGCTTCTGCCATGGCCAGCGGCGCGAGGATCAGTGCCAGGCTGAGCATCCATCTATGGGTGATCATGGGTACTCCTTCACGGTTGATTGCCCGTTGACAAAAAACGGGCGGCTCACGCCGCCCGTCGCTGCAAAAACCATGCAAAAACTACTGCGACTGGATCGGCAGGAACACGCTGAAGGATTGCGCATCGTCGGCGGTGCCCGGCACGCTGGTCAGTTCGTCGTAGAAGCGACCATTGCCTTCCGAACTCTCATCGAACACGTAGCCATGCGTATAGGCATAGGCCTTGAGCACCAGGCGCATCAGCGGCAGTTGCGCGGGCGAACCGGTAAATGAGGCAACCAGCGCCTTGCCGCCGTAGCTTTGCCCGGCCTTGACCGGATCGCTCACCTGGGCGTCGGCACGATCCACCGGCAAGGCGATATCGAAATCGTAATTCTCGTCGCCCCAGTTCGTGGTGATGGTGATGCGCGGGCCAGCCGCAGTGAGCTTGTCCTTCTTGATCGCTGCCTGCAGCAGCGCCATCGCCTTTTCGGTTGCGTCGCTGACATCGTCGAGCGTGCGCTTGGCCGTGGTGGAAGTGAACAGGATGGGCTTGGCGGTTTCGTCCTGCAACGCGATCGTCTGGTCCTTGTAATCCACATTGGGGAAGGTGGCGATCATGCTCTGCAGGGCAGTCAGCTGATACATGATCTGGGTCGCCGGATCGCCTTCCAGATACAGGCCGGAATAGCGTGCGACCAGGTCCCAGCCGTAGTCGACGTCGTAACCCATGGTGATCTTGGCGGTCTTGCCGTTGGCAGATGGATCGATATCGATGGTGAAATGCTTGTCCTCGCCGCGCCAGTTGTTCTGCAAAGTCCAGGTGACCTGCTTGTCTTGCTGCGGCGCCGGGTCGGCCGCCACGGTCAGGCTGCCGTTGCCGATACGCTGGTCGGCACTGGTCCAGCTGAGCTTGGAGCCGGCCCCCATGACCTGGCCCTCGAAATTCAACTGCACCTTTGGATCGTAGGCGCGCAACGCGTTCCATGAGGGATACGTGCGAAAGCCATTGATGACGTCGTACACCTGCCGCACCGGCGAACTGACCTCGACCGAGCGTTCAATATGACGATGGCTGGGCAAGGCGATGGCGAGCAACACCGCCATTACGAAGACAATGGCGAAGGCGACGAGTATTTCGAGCAAACGGGTCATGCAACGGATCTCCACAATATCCGGTCGCAAATGGTACTTGCTCTTACGTGCGCTGGCTATGGCCTGGGCTGGTCGATCTATACAATTCCCAGCTCAAACGCCTTCAGCACCGCCCGGGTACGGTCGCGCACACCCAACTTCGACAGGATATTGGACACATGGTTTTTCACCGTACCTTCGGCCACGCCAAGCGAATTGGCGATTTCCTTGTTGCTGTAGCCACTGGCCATCAGGCGCAGGATTTCGGTTTCGCGTTCGGTGAGCGGATCAGGCCGATCCAGGCTGGTGAAGTCGTTGTGCATGCGCTCTAGCCCCGCCAGCAGGCGTTGGGTGACGACCGGCGCTACCAGCGAGCCGCCGTCGGCGACGGTTTTCACCGCGTTGACGAGCTGGTCTAGGGAGACATCCTTGAGCAGATAGCCGCGTGCGCCAGCCTTGAGCCCGGCCAGCACCAGCTGATCATCGTCGAACGTGGTCAGGATGATCGTGGGTGGCAATGCATTCTTGGCCGCCAGCGCATTGAGCACGTCGAGCCCGGACATGCCTGGCATGCGCATATCGAGCAGCACGACATCGGGATTGGCCTTGGGAATAATGTCGACGGCCTGAATACCGTCCA
The DNA here is from genome assembly GCA_025351555.1 of Pseudomonadota bacterium. Lineage (GTDB taxonomy): Bacteria > Pseudomonadota > Gammaproteobacteria > Xanthomonadales > Rhodanobacteraceae > Rudaea. The sequence continues at coordinate 2,996 of JANXVS010000489.1, forward strand.
CCGCTTCGGCCACCACACGGATTTCATCCGACAGTTCGAGCAAGGAGCGGATGCCCTGGCGCACCAGGGTTTGATCGTCGACCAGACAAACCGAGATCATTCCTGCCGCTCGTGTAGATATTTCGGGTTGCGCAGTCATCATCGTGAAGCCTCCAGCGGCAGCCATGCGTCGAGCGCGAAACCTTGATCGCGCGCGGTGGTGATGTTCAAGCGCCCGCCAATCTGCGCCAGACGCTCGCGCATGCCGGTCAGGCCGTTGCCCTGGCGCAAATCACCGACGCCACGGCCATCGTCGTGGGCGTGGATCGCCAGTTCGTTCGCTTCGGTGCGCTCGCAGCTCAGCCACAGGTTGCGCGCGGCGGCGTGGCGCACGGTATTGGTGATGATTTCCTGGGCGCAACGCAGCAACACCTGCGCGCGACGCGGATCATCGACCGAAAAGCGTGGTGGCAGATCAAGATGGATGGTCAGCCCCGGTACGCCTTCGACCAGGGTGCGCAGCGCTTCGGTCAAATCGATCGCATCGTCATCGCGCAATTGGCTTACCACTTCGCGCACGTCGGACAGCAGCAGCTTGGCGACCGATTGCGCCTGGCGCACGTGCTTCTGCGCGCCACCGCTGACCAAGTGGCTGGCGACTTCCAGATTCAGGCTCAATGCGGTCAGATGATGACCGACCAGATCGTGCAGCTCGCGCGAGATGCGCATGCGCTCGGCGATGCGGCTGGATTCGGTAAGCAAGGTGCGGGTGGCGCGCAGTTCCGAATTCAGCCGCCGCTGTTCTTCGCGCGAATCGGTCTGCTGCCGCGCGACCAGCGAGGTGATGTATGTAAACGCGGAAAAGCCCATGTACAACGACGACTGGAAAAAAGCACCGAACCAGCCGTAGCCGAGCACGATGGCGGTGACTGGTGCAAGCGAGAAGCTTTGCACCACGACCCAGACCAGTCCGGGCCAGAACGGCATCAGCCACGGCGTTACGCCGGCAATCACCAGCATCAAAATGCCCGACAGCCCGCTATGGCTGAAATAGCCGATGCCGATCGCGGTGGCATTCATGACCAGAAGCAGCGGAATCCTCAATTGCCACGGTTTGCGCGCACCCAGATCGCGAGTAACGATCCAGTAGGCAAACCCGAAAATCAGGTAGGACGAGAGCCACCAGGCCCGTTCCGACGGATCACCCGCATCCTCGGGCGCATGCATGCTCTCCCAAAGCAGCGGAATGCCGACGCAAACATAGGTGAACAACCCCGCGTAGCGCAGCATCTGGATATGATTGAACGAGGACAAGCGCATTATCTGCGCATCATAGACTGCGGCGCGCAGGCTGCAACCTGTCGGGAGTCATCCTTTCGTCACTACGCGTAGACATTGCGTTAACGAAAAAGCCAGATTGCCGACATGGCCGGCGCCGCCCGCGCATGCGATAATTCCGCCCCGAAATCGCGCGGACATGCCTGTTTGCGCTGAGTGGAGTGAAACACGAATGACCATAACGATCCGCGACATGCACGAGCGCGAACTGGATTCGGTGCTCGCGCTGAACAATGCCGCGGGCTCCACGATTCTGCCACTGGACATGGCGCGCATGCGTGCGCTGGCGGAACAATCCGCATACTTCCGCGTCGCCGAAGCCGACGGTCATCTGGCCGGCTTCCTGATTGCGCTGCGCGAGAACGCGAACTACGACAGTCTGAATTTTCTCTGGTTCCGCGAGCGCTATCCGGAATTTCTCTATATCGACCGCATCGTCATCGCCCGCCCGTATCGCGGCCTGGGTCTGGGCCGCGTGTTCTACGCCGATGTGACGAGCTTTGCCGAGGTGCGCGTCCCGGCGTTGACCTGCGAGGTTTTCCTGGAACCACGCGACGATGTTTCCGTACTGTTCCATGGCACCTACGGTTTTCATGAAGTCGGCCAGCAGATGATGCCGATGGTGAACCGGCGTGTCGCCCTGCTGGCCAAGCAGTTGTGCAGCTACGCCTATGTGCGCGACACCTATCTGCACGGCCCGACCGCGTCTTTGCCGAGCCAACCGTGGCTGGCCGAACGCGCGCATGCGCCGAGTCCAATGGCGGCGCGCGCTGCCGGCGGCAACTAGCACTTCGCCAAACACTTGCTGACGCTCGCCGAAATTGCCATCGACGACGCGGTCGCGCTGCTCGCCCGCTACGATCTGATCCTGGTGCGCGTCGCCGATGACGCGCCGATTCCTGGCAGCTACTGGGGCGAACCCGAAGCCGGCGTGATCGGCGAAAAAGTGTATGTGCGCGGCGATACGCCAGTGCATTCGCTGCTGCACGAAGCCTGTCACCTGATCGTCGCAGCGCCGGAGCGGCGCAGCCAAATCCACACTGATGCCTCTGAATCACAGGCCGAGGAAGATGCGGCGTGCTATTTGCAAATCCTGCTCGCCGATGCCCTGCCCGGCGTCGGCCGCACGCGTCTGATGGCTGATATGGATGCTTGGGGTTACAGCTTTCGGCTGGGCTCGGCGCGCGCGTGGTTTGAGCAGGATGCCGAGGATGCATGCGCATGGTTGACGTCACGCCATCTGGCCGATGTGCACGCTGCGGCGGGGTGATCGCTCACCATTGACCCTATTCCGTCAGCTGCTCAAATTCAATCGCCAGAAAATCAATCAGCTTGCGCACCGCCGGCAGCAGCCCGCGTCGCGAAGGGAATACGGCGTGAACGATGCCGGGCCGCGGCACCCAGTCGGGCAGTACACGCACTAGGGCCCCCGAGCGGAATTCTTCGCGTATCGTCATCGTGGGCAGCTGCACCACGCCTACGCCGGTGAGCGCTGCCAGACGCAGGGTCATCATGTCATCGGTGACCAGGCGTGGCGTGTGCGGCACCACGACAGCGGCGCCGTCTTGGCCATCCAGCTGCCAGGCGTGTTCATGCTGCGGGCGCCCGAGATCGAGGCTGGGCAGACCGTGAAGATCGGCGGGTGCGCGCAACGGCGCGTGCTGTTTGAGCAAGGCGGGACTGGCGACCAGGCATTGCGTGCTCTCGCCGAGTACCTTCATCACCAGATCGCTGTCTTGCAGCGGCGGAAAGCGCACGCGCAGGGCCAGATCGAAACCTTCCTGGATTACGTCAACGCGACGATTTGTGGCTTCCAGGTGCACCTGCACGCGCGGATGCTGGGCCATGAACTGCGTCAGCATCGCGCCCACGCGAAAATGCAGCAAGGTCACCGGGCAGGCGACGCGCACCAAGCCCTGCGGTTCGGCGCGGTTGCGATCGATCACTTCCTGCGCCGCTTCGGCCTCCACCAGCATGGCTTTGCAGTGCCGGTAATAGTTCTGGCCGATGTCGGTGACGGAAAATTTGCGTGTGGAGCGCTGCACCAGGCGTACGCCCAGTCGTTCTTCGAGAACGGCAATGCGCCGGCTTAATTTCGATTTCGGCACACCGAGTGCGCGCCCGGCAGAGGCGAAACCTTGATGCTCGACGACTTGGACGAAGTAGTACAGGTCATTGAGATCCTGCATGTGGCCACCTGGCGTTCTGGAAATAGGACACTGAGGATAACTCCTGCCCGCTACCGGATGCAGTACCACGGGACTATCTTGCATGCATTGCGACGGCCGCTGCGGCCGCGATCAAGGAAACCACCATGAAGAAAATTCTAGGCGTCTATAGCGCACCGCACCAGCACTGGGTGGGCGATGGCTTCCCCGTCCGCTCGCTGTTTTCCTACAACGCCATGGGCCAGCACATCAGCCCGTTCCTGTTGCTGGATCATGCCGGTCCGATGAAGTTTGAACCTTCCACGAAGCCACGCGGCGTCGGCGAGCATCCGCATCGCGGATTCGAGACCGTCACCATCGTCTATGAGGGCGAAGTCGAGCATCGCGATTCCACCGGCGCCGGCGGCAAGATCGGTCCCGGCGACGTGCAGTGGATGACGGCGGCATCCGGCATCATCCACGAGGAATTCCACTCGCGCGAATTCACCAGCAAGGGCGGCACCCTGGAGATGGTGCAGCTGTGGGTCAACCTGCCGGCCAAAGACAAGCTGGCGGCGCCCGGCTATCAGACCTTGCTCGACGCAAACATTCCCGTGGTCGCGCTGCCAAACGGCGCTGGCAAAGTGCGCGTGATTGCCGGTGACTATGCAGGTCATCGCGGCCCGGCACACACGTTCACGCCGATCGACGTGTGGGACGTGCGACTGAACGCCGGCCGTGCCACGAACTTTGTGGTTGCGGAAGGCCGCACGCTCGCGCTGATCGTCCTGCATGGTGGTGTGATGGTGAACGGCACCCAGGCCGCGCGCGAATCGCAGATGGTGCTGTTCGATCGCAGCGGCGATGAAATCGCGATCGAGGCCAGCAACGACGCCAGTGTGCTGCTGCTCAGCGGCGAGCCGATCGACGAACCGATCGTCGGCTATGGGCCGTTCGTGATGAATACCGAAGCAGAAATCCAGCAAGCGTTCACCGATTTCAACAGCGGGCGTTTCGGCCGGATGGCAGCGGCGTAAGGAAATCGCGGTGCGGAAATCGCGGCGCCGCTTGCGCCGCGCGCGCGCGCGCACTAGCCTGCACATTCCGCAACCAGGAATCAACTCATGCAACGCTGGCTCAAACTCCCCGACGGGCGTTATCTGGACGCCAACAGCATCGTCTATGTCGGCAAAGTGGAAACCTACCCGCGTCTGGACGAAGACGGCAACGAAGCCGGACAAGGCTACGCGGTGAATCTTGGCACCGACATCCCGCGCGAGCATCACATCGCGGTGATGGGCACCAAAGAAGAAGTGCTGGCGCTGCTCAAATCCCTGCTCGGCGGCGGCGCGTCGGCCACTTAGGCGTCCATCACCCGTTCGGGTTCGATCGCCCCCGCGGGGCCGCGCGCGCTTGGCAACGGTGCGATACCAGCGCCACGCGACAATGCCGCACGCGTACAGCCCCAGGGCCATCAACGCAAAGTGCAAGGCGCTGGCGCCAAGCAAGGGACCCAGTCCGCCGGCGAGCGTTGAGCGTCGGGGAATCGCGAGGGCAGCATTCATGGATTGCGGCCATCATGCCGGGTCGGCGCATATTGACGGCCTACCCGCCTTTTGCATTACCATGGCTGCATTGTCGGGAGATGGCATTCCTCCCGGCGCGATTCGCAGATCGCAGACCGCGCCCAACCGCCGCAAGGCTGATGATGCCTGTGTAGCCACCCGAAATCCGGGGGCGTGCAGGCATGGCCACGAGCTTCTCTCGCGGCGCTGCTCGCGCGTATCCTTCGGCTTCCGGACTCCACTATCGGACCAGGAGATCGCATGGGACTCGTATCTGTTTTCGCCGTCGGTATCGGCGCCTTCGCCGGCGCGTTGCTGCGCTGGCTGTTCGGCATCCTGCTCAATCCGCTGTTGCCGGCCCTGCCGCTCGGCACGCTCGCCGCGAACCTGCTCGGCGGTCTCATCGTCGGCGTTGCACTGGGCGTGTTCAATCAGTTCCAGAGCCTGCCGCCGGAATTGCGTCTGTTCGTGACCACCGGCTTCTGCGGCGGCCTCACCACATTTTCCACTTTTTCCGCCGAGACGGTAACCTTGATGCTGCGCCAGCAGTACGCCTGGACAGCGGCAATCATCGCGACACACGTGATCGGTTCATTGCTGATGACGCTGGCCGGAATCGGGCTTGTGCGTTTGTTATTGAGGTAACCATTGAAAGTGCGGCCATGAATGATGGCAACGGAGCATCTCGTGAAAGGTATACATCTGCGCTTTTATACTTATGAAAACCGCAAGCACGGCAGCGCGCTGGTCTACGAATGGCTGCTTGAGTACGCCAAGAAATTCGGCATCCACGGCGGCTCCGCATTCCGCGCCATTGCCGGCTACGGCCGCCATGGCCGTCTGCATGAACAGCATTTCTTCGAGCTTGCCGGTGATGTGCCGGTGCTTGTGGAATTCATCGCTAGCGAAGCCGAAGGCGATGCGCTGATCGCCGCGCTGCGCAAGGAAAACGTGCACTTGTTCTACGCGCGGCTGGCCGCCGAGTTCGATACAATCGAGTCCGTCACTGCTGCGTGATCTCGCCGCGTCCCGCTTACCCGCCGCGCACAAATCCGGCACAATAAACCCACGCGCTCCTTCGAGGGCGCGTACTTTTTTCTCATGGTCGATTGCTGATGAACCTGCAAGCCAATTACGAACAAATCCCGCTCAAGGATTACGCCGAGCGCGCCTATCTCGATTATTCGATGTACGTCGTGCTCGACCGCGCCCTGCCCTTTATCGGCGACGGCCTGAAACCGGTGCAGCGCCGCATCATCTACTCGATGAGCGAACTGGGCCTGGATGCCGGCGCCAAGCCGAAGAAATCCGCGCGCACGGTCGGCGACGTCATCGGCAAGTTCCATCCGCACGGCGACAGCGCTTGTTACGAAGCGATGGTGCTGATGGCGCAGCCATTTTCGTATCGTTATCCGCTGGTCGACGGCCAGGGCAATTTCGGCTCGCAGGATGATCCGAAATCCTTCGCGGCGATGCGCTATACCGAATCACGCCTCACACCGGTCGCCGAGCTGCTGCTGGAAGAACTCGGTCATGGCACGGTCGAGTGGACACCGAATTTCGACGGCACCCTGCAAGAGCCGTCGTGGCTGCCGGCGCGCGTACCGCATGTGCTGCTTAACGGCTCGACCGGCATCGCGGTCGGCATGGCCACCGATATTCCGCCGCACAATCTGCGCGAAGTCGTCAGTGCCTGTATTCACCTTCTCGATGAACCCGAGGTCAGCGTCGCCGCGCTATGTGAGCATGTGCGCGGCCCGGATTTCCCGACGCCCGCCGAAATCATCACGTCGCGCAACGATCTGGTTGCGATGTACGCGACCGGCAATGGCTCGGTGCGCTGCCGTGCCATGTATACAAAGGAACAAGGCAACATCATCATCACCGCGCTGCCGTATCAGGTCTCGCCGTCGAAGATCATCGAGCAGATCGCCAACCAGATGCGCGCGAAGAAGTTGCCGATGCTGGAGGATCTGCGCGACGAGTCCGATCACCAGAACGCGGTGCGCCTGGTGCTGATCCCGCGCAGTAATCGCATCGATCTGGACGAGATGATGCAGCACCTGTTCGCCACCACGGATCTGGAAAAGAGCTATCGCGTCAATCTGAACATGATCGGCCTGGATGGCCGGCCGCAGGTCAAGAATCTCAAGCAGATCCTCAACGAATGGCTGCGCTTCCGCCAGGATACGGTGACCAAGCGTTTGCAGCATCGTCTCGCAAAAGTTGAACGGCGTTTGCA
>JANXVS010000506.1 GCA_025351555.1 Pseudomonadota bacterium
CTCGGCGTCGATCCAAATTCCACAAATTCCATCTTGAACGACAGGCTCGATGAACTTGCCTGGGCCGCGGTCGGCGGCAATTTCTCGGCCAGCGCGGCACTCGGCGAAGTGGCCGGCACCGCGGCGGAAGTGATTTCGTGGAGCGGCAAGCTCAATCAATACGTGTTGACGAAAACGCCTGAACAACTGCGCGAGGTAAATCGTACGCGTCTGTTGAAATTTTGCAGCGACGATTTCGCCGTACGCCAGTTCCTGCGCCGTGGCGGCTTCACCGACACGCTGCGTACCGCGCTGGCAGAGTCCTTGGAAAAGCTCAGGCCGCAAACCGGCTGCAACGAACTGATCGAACTTGGGCTCACCACGCGCGGCGAAGTCGAAGCGCGCTATCTGGTCGACGCACTCAAGCTGATCGAACGCCAACCCGACACGATTGGCGGCACGTTATTCGTCGCCGGCGCTGCACTTGCCTGGCGCACACCATCGGGGAAAATCCTGCTGCCGCTGCCCGTCGACTACCTGACCTGGAGCCACGACATCGGCGGTTTTTTCGACCGGCCGGAATTTGCGAACGCGGACAAGACCGTACTGATCGGCGGCGAGGCGTCGATGCTGGCGCAGCGGAATCTGACCACGCGCGGCTGGAATCTGCTGCTGCGCGCGCCGTACGACGGCGCTCCCGCGTACGCGAGGAACGGTGAATTCGACACGCGGCACGAATGATCCAAGATCAGTTGAGTAAAAGTATAAAAAGTGCAAATACTGCATGGTAATAGTGGCTGTATCTCAGTAAAAAAAAGCCCGCCAAGTGGCGGGCTTTTTCATTTTGTCAAAACCGGGCGAGCAACGCACCCGTCCGGTGGTCTAGCTTACAAGCGGCAGCCGTCAAAGCCGTCGGCAAAGATCACGTCCGGATTAACCACGACGTTGAACGAATTGCTGATCGCCGGGGTAAAGGCGGGACTGCTCGTCGCGTTCACAGTCAGGTTGGAAGCGATGGTGTAGAAGCGCGGACCGACACCGGTAAATGTCGCTACGCCGTTGACGACAGTGACCGGACCGAACGTCACCGGACTGCCGCACGCCGTGAGACTGAGCGTGATTGTGGTGGTGTTATCGCTCGTCGCAACGGCGCCGGTGCCATCGAGCACCTGCACTGTCACGCCGTTGAGCTTGTTGCCTCGCAGGACATCGCTAGGCTGTTGCCCGAAAGCCAGCGAGGAGGCCAGACTCGCGTCGACAACGTGCGATGTCGACGAACCGGACAAGTTGAAATTACTGTCGCCGCTGTACGCGGCGGTCAGCGTATGCGTGCCGGCCGTGGTCAGGCTCAGTTGGCATGACGAACTGGTGGTGATATCCGCGATGGTGCAGGTTGCGGCGTCAAGACTGTCGGTAATCGTCACCGAACCCGTGGGCGTTCCGGCACCCGGCGATACTGGCGCGACAGCAACGCTGACCGTCACCGCTTGACCGACGGCGGATGGATCGGGCGTATCCGCGGTGATCGTCGTTGTGGTATCGGCCTTGTTGGTCGTGTGCGACACCGAGTTCGAAACAGACAGGTTGAAATTCACATCGCCTGCGTAACTTGCGGTAAGGAAGGTGGTGCCGACCGCGTTGAAGGTGAGGGTGCAGGAATTACCGGCGGAGATATCCGGGATCGTGCATGTCGCCGTGCCATCGGTGATGGTAACGGCTCCGGTAGGCGTTCCAGCGCCCGGCGCAACCACGGCCACGCTGACGGTCACCGTTACCGGCTGCCCGACAACCGAGGGATCGAAGTCCTGTCCGGTAATCGTGGTCGTCGTGTTGGCCTTGTTGGTGATATGCGGCACTGGCGCCGACGTGGATCCGGCGAAACCGGAATCGCCTGCATAAGTAGCCGTCAAATTGGTGGTGCCCGCCGCAGTGAACGTGAGCTGGCAGGAGTTGGCCAATGAGATGTCGACAATCGTGCAGGTGGCCGTACCGTCGGTGACAGTGACCGATCCTGTCGGTGTTCCCACGCCTGGCGGCACCGGCACCACGCTGACCGTCACAGTCACCGGCTGGCCGACCACCGAGGGATTGAAATCCTGTCCGGTGATCGTCGTTGTGGTATTGGCCGCAGTGACCGTATGCGTCGCCGTGGTGGCCGATGCGCCGAACAGCAATGTGCCACTGTAGCTGGCGCTAATGGTCAGCGTGCCCGCTGACAAGGATGCCAGCGAACACGATCCGGCGCCGGTGGCATCGAGCGTTACCGTGCAGAACCCGCCATTACCATCGCTGACATCAACCGTTCCCGACGGGATACCGCCACCGAGAGGATTGGTTGCCACCGTTACGCTGACGGTATAGCTTTGGCCGACAGCAGTGGTTGCGGGAGTGATGTTGGTGATCGTGGTGGCGGTGGCCGGCTTGACGAGGAAAACATAGGCCGCGCCGTTGTCCACATTGACGCCGGTGGTGGCCAGTGGCGATCCAACGAGCGCCCGCCCTGCATCCAGTGACGCGCTCGCAGCGAAATTGTCCCCGGCCGCGTTGTCGGTGGCGACTAGCGTGGCAACTTGCTGATAGGTGGCGCCGACCAATCCAAACATATAGCCCTTGCCGCTGAAGGCGCCGGCGCCGTTGGCCAGAGGTGCCCCGACCGCGACCAGCGGGCCCGACACGGCCACGCTCGCACCAAAGCGGTCGCCGTTAACGCCGCCGGTAGCGGTTATTGCATTCACCAGATTCCACGAAGTGCCGCTGCGCGAATAGACATACGCCGCGCCCTTGGCGGAGTTTGATCCATCGGCGCCTAGCACGGCGGTATTGCTGAACAAGGCCACTGCGGAACCGACTCGCGTACCGGCTGTTGCGCCGGGATTGATGCGTGTCTGTTTGGTCCAGACAGCGCCGTTGCGCACGAACACATACACGGAACCGGCATCGGTCTTGTTACCGAAATCATCATCCGGTGCGCCGATCAAAGCCGTGTTGCCCGACAATGCAACGGACCAACCCAGGTGATCGCCCGCTTTTGCCTGTCCCGTGGTAACTTGAATATGATACTGCTGGCTCCAGGTGACGCCGCCGTTCAGTGAGGTAAAGACGTAAGCCGAGCCCACATCGGTCTTGCTGGCAATGTCCGACAACGGCGCGCCGGCTACGATGGTCAAGCCCTGGATCGAAACGGCGTAACCGAGTGCGTCACCGGTGGCCCCACCAGTCGCCGCCAAAGTCACGCCTTGCGTCCATACCGCGCCGCTGCGATTGAAGGTGTAGACCGCGCCGGTGCCGCTGTTGCGCCCGGCTGCGCCAATGGCGATGTTATCGCCGGAAATGCTGACCGAGGCACCAAAAAGATCGCCGGCGACACCATTACTCGCCGTCAATGTCTGCTGCAGCGCCCAGCCTGTCATGGGGTCGCGTAAGAAAACATAAGCGGCGCCCTTATTGGCGTTTTCGCCAGAGGCACCCACAACAGCGGTATCGCCTGAGATAGATACGGAGGCGCCGCTGTTCCCGCCGGCCAACGCCGAGGCAACTAGCTTGGCTTCTTCATTGATGACCTGGGCCATCACGACGCCGGGCTGGATTGCCGCCACAAGCAGCAGGAGTAGTGCAAGCCGGCCGATGGCGCGCGCAAAATGATTCAGGTTTCGCATGATGGTGCCCTTTAATAAGCAAATTGACGATGCAGACACAAGATGGCCGTGAGAATCTAATCCCCCTGATAAGGCCGACTTCCGATTTTTTCCCCGTGTTCAATGTGACGAACCGCACGTTTCCGGATTCTCCGAGTGTGATGGCTATCACACTTCGGACTGTATGCAATATAAGGGCCAGTCTTGGCTATCGCAAGAGGCGGCTGGCGCCCGGAGGCTTGCCACGATAATGAAATGCGCGGTTGCAACGAAAAAAACCCGGCGAGCGCCGGGTCCAAGGCAGGGCGGACAGCCTTCGCAGCATGTCGCGCACGATGACGCTAAGTGTCACTTGCGTCACATCGGCAGTCGTGTGACTGCGATGCTGGATTCCTGAATACTTAACGACGTGTTAGCACGCGGTGTAGTCCGAAGCCAGCTCCCGCCGGCTTCGGGCGCGCCATTTACGGAGTGCAAAGCGGGTCATCGAATCCATCGAAGAAGATCCGATCTGGATTGGCAATGACGTTAAACGCCGTACTGACCGCTCCAGTCAATCCGAGTGCGTTTGCA
>JANXVS010000511.1 GCA_025351555.1 Pseudomonadota bacterium
AATCGAAATCGCCGACTGGGCGAGCGAGCGCGATCGCGATGCCTGCAGCGCTGTTCGCGAACAGGTATTCATCGTCGAGCAGCAGATACCGCGCGATGACGAGTGGGACACGCTCGACGCAACCTCGCGTCACGTGCTCGCGCGCGACGCGACTGGCAATCCGATCGGCACGGGCCGACTGACGCCTGACGGCATGATCGGGCGCATGGCCGTACTCCGCGACTGGCGCGGCAAACAGATCGGCGCGGCAATTCTCAACACCCTGATCGAACAAGCGCACGCGCTGGCGTATCCGGCGGTCGAACTGCATGCGCAGACGCAAGCTGTGCCGTTCTACGAACAATTCGGCTTTGTCACCTACGGCAATGAGTTCGTCGAGTGCGAGATCAAGCATTTCTACATGCGTCTGCAACTGGCGCTGACCGCCAAGCCCGCGCGCACTGCCTTGCCGCCGCGACCCGAAGTGCGCAGCGTCGCGATTGAATCGATCGAACAGGCGACCACTGAAACCCTGTCGCTGATCGCTGGAGCCAAGCGCGAACTGTGCATCTACACGCGCGATCTGGATCCCGCACTGTTCGATACCGAGCCGATGCTTGAAGCGCTCAAGCATCTGGCCATCAGCGGTCGCGGCGCGAGCATTCGTATCATCGTGCAGGAGCCGCAAAAACTCGCCGCGTACGGCCATCGCCTGATCGCGCTCGCGCAACGCCTGACCAGCGTGTTCGCGTTCCGCACGCCGGCGGAGGAAGCGGATTTGCAGTACCCGTCAGCGTTTCTGCTCAACGATACCCGCGGCTATTATTTCCGCCTGCTCGGCAATCGCTACGAAGGCGATGCAGTGAACTACGCGCCCGGCAAGCACGCACAATTGCAGGAATTCTTCAACCAAGCCTGGGAACGTTCAGAGGCCAGCGACGAATTGCGCCAGCTGGCGCTGTGAGTGTACCGGCCGTCCTTGGCCGTGCGAAAACGATTGCGACAACGGCGTTGGCGCCATCGAAATGCCGTCCCCTTTGTGCTTTGTATCAGGCAGCCGCGTCCTTGAGTTTCTTCAATGGACGCACCTTGACCCGGACCGAGGCTGGCTTGGCGGCGAACCACTGTTCCATTTTGGTGAACGGGTTGATGCCCTGGCGCTTTGGTTTGGCCGGAATGCTGGCAACGGTGATCTTCAGCAGACCCGGCAGGACAAACATGCGGGCACCGTTCTTGTTGACCGAGCCGACCACCGCACCTTCGAGTGCGGCAAGGACGGCGCGAACTTCCTTGGCCATCACGCCAGACGCGCCCGTGATGTAGTCCACCAACCCGGATTTGCCGAGAGCTTGTTTGATCGGCTTGTTTGCTGCCGGCTTGGAAGCGGCTTTCGGTGCGGCTTTCGGTGCAGCTTTCTTTGCGACTTTCTTGGTAGCCATTGAATTTCTCACTATGCTGGTTTGGTGGGTGGCAGTTGCAGCGTGCTGAATGTACGACAGACCGGCAACAAGACCAAGCGGAATATCACCATGCACGCCCACTGAGCGAGACTGAAGCAGCACGCTAGTCGCCCAACCAATAACAGGAGCGCCGCCATGTTGCAGAAAGTGGCCTTTATGATGTATCCGGTGCAGGACGCCGACCGGGCACGCACCTTCTACGAGGAAACGCTGGGTCTGACCCGTGGGAAATACTCGCCCAATGGCATATGGACCGAGTACGACTTGCCCGGCGGCGGCTGCCTGGCCCTGTTCGCGACCGAGGAAATCAAGCCAAGCGCCGATTCGGGAGGCAGCGTCGCCTTCGAGGTCGCAGACCTGGACGCGCTGACCGCGCGGCTCAAGGATGAGAATGTGCGCTTCAAAAACTACCTGATCCATTCGCCCGTATGCAGGATGGCCATCATCCTCGACACCGAGGGAAACTCGATTATTTTGCATGAACTTAAGAAGGGATGAGCAACAAAAGGAGACTGGGCAACAAGGGGTAGATTGAGGCACCCGCTGATTGGTTCGCGACCGTTGGATTGCAGTCAGCAGCACCTGCGCGCCATGGCGAACCCCCAAGACACTGGGTCGACAAACTCCCGTCAAAGAGCGGACGCTCTGGTCATGGTCCCTCGAATCCGTTCACAAAAATGTAATCAGCTTCAATAGCGCCAATATCGCACTTCGGACCCTGAGGTCGCGGCGTTCCCTGAAGATCTTCGCTGACGACCTGGCCGAAAGCATCATCACAGTCATTTGCGGCGTCGATGACCGGACTTGCATAGGCCGGGAACACGATCGGATAACCGTGGCTGCCGACACTCAGGGCACGCAATTGTGGATCGGCAGTCAAGTTGAAGCCAGGGCAACTGCCGTCGGAACTCAGGTTCGTGCCTTGCGTAAGGATGGTGACACCACCAAGGCTGCAACTGCCGCTGCCACTGGCGAGCACGCTGCTGCGAACGACGACCGTAGCGCTAGCCGCCAGATCGGTTGTCGTCGCACTGCCCGCAGAACCATTCGTGGCGGCAACGGAGCCGATTCCGGCAGTCACCGAGTTCTCCACGGCGGTGGCAAACTCCAACACGCTGAAGCCCGACAGCGCCATGGCGCCTGCACTGGCGTCGCCGCCATTGCCGCCAACGGTTCCAGGAAATGGCGGGGGAAAAAACGGGCCACCGTTGCCACCGGTCGCGTTGTTCGCCGCCAGCACGCCATTGAGCAATTCTGCCTGTCCATTGCCGGCGATAGCGCCACCGCTGGCATTGCCCCCATGACCGGCGGCACCAATGTCACCACCAATGAATGCTCCACCTTCGCCGCCGCTGGCGGTGTTGTGGGTGAACGCACACCGAGCACTACTGAAAAATCCGAGGTTGTAAATCGCGCCACCTGCGGCATTGCCCCCCGAGCCGGCGGTCGTCGAAACGAAACCGAAGAACACCGGGCCTCCGCCACCCCCTGTTGCCGTGTTGCTATCGACCACGCACTTATCAAGCGTCAGCGATGCACCGTTGTTGATGAGCACCGCACCACCAAACGCAGCGCCGCCATTGGTCGGGGGTTGGCTTCCATTATCGGGCGCGCCGGCTGAGCCTTGCATTGTGCCGTGATAAAGCGTGACGCCACTGATGCTGACCGTGGCATTCAACGCAATTTCCACAATGCGACTTTGTTGATTCGCGTCGATCGTTAGTTGACCGGGTCCTGGTCCGACAATGTTCAGCGATTTATAGATGAGCAGCTCCTGGCCCGCCAGGGTGATGGTGGCGGGATAGGCGAGCCCGGGATCGAACCTGATCGAGTCGCCAGTTGCTGCGCTCGCGATCGCATCGCGCAAGGTGCACGTGGTTGCGCAGTTGCCCGGCCCATTGTCGGCAATGCTGTTGACCGTGACGGTCGTTGCGTGTGCCTGCAATACCGTGCAGAGGCCCAAGCAAATCGAGGTGATCACTTTACCGTGCATACGTTTCCCCTGTGGTTGAGAATTGATTGTAGTCTTGTGGTGTCGGAAAAAGGGGTCAGCGAGTCTTCAAAGCGTTCTCTGACGCCGTTTTACCGGCTCGATCGCGTATTCGCATATCACACCACCAGCACAATCTTCCCCACATGACTCCCGCTCTCCAGATAACCATGCGCAGCAGCGGCTTCGCCCAGTGGAAACGTTCGATCGACAATGGCACGCACCCGCCCTGCGGCAATCCAGGGCCAAACCACACGTTCAACCTCCGCGGCAAGTCGTGCTTTCTCGTCGCTGCTGCGCGGTCGCAGCGTGGAGCCGGTAATGATGGCGCGCTTGCGCATGACCTGCCACACAGGCACGTCGAGATTGCCGCCACCGAGAGCGGCAATGTATACAATGCGGCCACCGGTGTTCAGGGCATCGAGCGTCGCAGTAAAATACGGCGCGCCGACCATGTCGAGCGCGACATTGATTCCACCGGCGGCTTTCGCCATCTCGCCAAAATCCTCATGCGTGGTATCGACGGCAACATCGGCGCCGATCTCGCGCGCCTTCGCTGCCTTGTCGGCGCCGCGCGCCGTAGCGATGACTCTGGCGCCAGCGGCTTTAGCCATCTGGATCGCGGCCACGCCAATGCCCGATGTCGCGCCATGCACGAGCAGCGTTTGCCCCGGCTTGAGCGCACCGTGCTCGAACACATTGGCGTAAACCGTGAACACCGTTTCCGGCAACGCCGCTGCCTCGATGAAAGTCAGATTCGGCGGAACGGGAAGCACGTGGCGGGCATCGACTCGGGCGAACTCGGCATAACCGCCACCACCGAGCAAGGCGCATACGCGGTCGCCCTCGTGCCAGCGGCCGCTGGCCTTCACCACTTCGCCGGCGACCTCCAGGCCCAAGGTGTCGGGTGAACCCGGTGGCGGCGGATAGTGTCCGGCGCGTTGCAAGAGGTCGGCACGGTTCACGGCCGTGGCGTGCACGCGGAGTGCCCGTGCCGTGCGC
>JANXVS010000521.1 GCA_025351555.1 Pseudomonadota bacterium
GCCCGCTCGACCGGCTGTGATCAATCGGAATTGGATGGTGCGCGCCGCCACAGGATCGCAGTGCCCTCGCCAAACGCAAACGCCCACGGCGTGAACACGATCCACAGGCCGGTGTTGCCCGCACCTGTGATCGCGACCAGCAGCATGACGAGCACGATCCAGATCAGCGCGGCTATGAAACCACCGCCGAGGCAACGCAGCACGATATTGCCTTGCGGATGCGTGCCGTTCGGCGCGTGCCGGCGTTGTTCCAGCAGCAGTGCGATGACCAGCAGTGCCGCGGCCGGCCCGAGCCAGAACAGGAACACGAACAGCGGTGCGATAAGATTCATGGCGGATTTCCCGTTCGCGAGTGCAGTCGTGTGAGCGACAGGTTTCGCATCACGCTGAGTTGCGCGCACTCAGTATCCGCAGCAACGCCTGCGCCGTCCCCAGTCGCTCGGCGGCGCCGGGCAGTTCGAGTCTGATCCTGAGTTTGTCCTGACCATCCAGCGAGTATACATTTGCCTGGCTCTGAATCAGTTTGATTACGCTCATGGGATCAAGATTCGGTTGCGGCTGGAACAGGATGCGGCCGCCTTTCTCGCCGAGTTCTAGTTTGCGGATGCCGATCGCGGTGGCGGCGAGTTTGATGCCGGCGACGGCGAACAGGTTTTTCACCGCGTCCGGCAGCAGGCCGAAACGATCGATCATCTCGACCTGCAATTCGCGCAAGGCATCTGCATCGCGAGCGCTGGCGATGCGCTTGTACAGGGTCAGGCGCGCGTGCACGTCGGCCAGGTAGTCGTCGGGAATCAGCGCGGGGATATGCAGTTCGACTTCCGCCTCGTGTTCGCTGACCAGGTCGAAGTCGGGAATCTTGCCGCTCTTGAGTGCGCGCACAGCGCGTTCGAGCAATTCGGTATACAGGGAAAACCCGATTTCCTGGATTTGTCCACTTTGTTCGTCGCCGAGCAGTTCGCCGGCGCCGCGGATTTCCAGATCGTGCGTGGCGAGCGTGAATCCCGCGCCGAGTTCTTCCATCGAGGCAATCGCCTCCAGGCGTTTTTCTGCATCCGCGCTCATCGCGCGGCGATCCGGAACGATCAGGTAGGCAAAGGCGCGATGATGCGAACGGCCGACGCGACCGCGCAGCTGATGCAGTTGTGCCAGACCAAAGCGGTCGGCGCGGTTGATGACGATGGTGTTCGCGCTCGGCACGTCGATGCCGGACTCGATGATCGTGGTGCACACCAGCACGTTGAAACGCTGGCGATAGAAATCCAGCATCACCTGTTCGAGTTCGCGCTCGGGCATTTGCCCATGGGCGATGCGCAGGCGCGCGTCAGGGACCAGCGCGCTCAGGTCGCGTGCGGTGCGTTCGATCGATTCGACTTCATTGTGCAAAAAGTATACTTGGCCGCCGCGCGCCAGCTCGCGCTGGAATGCCTCGCGCACTACGGCCGGGTCGTACTGCGCAATGAACGTCTTCACTGCGAGACGATGTTCGGGCGGCGTGGCGATGATCGACAGATCGCGCATGCCTGCCATCGCCATGTTCAGCGTGCGCGGAATCGGCGTCGCGGTCAGGGTAAGCACGTCCACTTCGGCACGTAATTTTTTCAGTTGTTCTTTCTGGCGCACGCCGAAGCGATGTTCCTCGTCGACAATGACGAGGCCGAGCTCCTTGAACTTGATGTCGGGCTGCAACAAGCGGTGCGTGCCGATCATCACGTCGGTCTGGCCGTCACGCAGTTTCACCAACGCTGCGTCGACTTCCTTCTTCGACTTGAAACGCGAGATGACTTCCACACGCACCGGCCAGTCGGCGAAGCGGTCGCGGAAATTCGTGTAGTGCTGCTGGGCGAGCAGGGTGGTCGGCACGAGCACGGCAACCTGCTTGCCGGCGATCGCGGCGACGAAGGCCGCGCGCAGCGCGACCTCGGTCTTGCCGAAGCCGACGTCGCCGCAGACGACACGATCCATCGCCTTGTCCGAAGCCAGGTCGGCAATGACGGCTTCGATCGCCTGCCATTGGTCGGGGGTTTCCTCGAACGGAAACGTTGCGGCGAATTGCTCGTACATCGCCCGATCGTAGGCGAAGGCATGACCATGGCGCGCCTCGCGTTTCGCATACAGCGCGAGCAGTTCTGCGGCGACATCGCGCACCTTCTGCGCGGCGCGGCGCTTGGCGCGTTCCCAGGCGTCGCCGCCGAGCGAATGCAGCGGCGCTAGTTCCGGCGAGGCGCCGGAGTAGCGCGAGACCAGATGCAGCTGGGCGACCGGGACGTATAATTTGTCGCCCTTTGCATATTCGATACAGAGGAATTCGCCGCCGCCACCAACGTCGAGCTTCACGAGCCCCTGATAGCGGCCGACGCCGTGATCGGCATGCACGATCGGCGCGCCGATGGCCAGTTCCGACAGATCGCGCAACACCGCTTCGGGTTCGCGCACCGCGAGTTTGCGGCGGCGCACCTGCTGTGCGCGCTCGCCATAGAGTTGGCGCTCGGTGAGGACGGTCAGTGCGGGGTCGGTGACAGCGAAGCCGTCGTCGAGCGAGGCGACGGTGATTGCGAGCTTGTCCCCCTCTCCCCTTGCGGGAGAGGGCAGGGGAGAGGGGATGGCGCCGTAGGCGCCCGCTTCGCGTGCGTCACCCTCTCCCAAACCCTCCCCCGTCAAGGGGGAAGGCTTAAGTGCAATGAATTCCTGCCACGATGCAATCGTCTGCGGTTTCAGATCCGCTGCCGCGAACTGCTCGATCAGCGCCTCACGCCGCCCGGCCGAATCAGCCACGATCAATACGCGACCCGGGTAGCTGGCGAGAAAGCGCTTGAGCTCGTCCGCGGGCGCTTCGCCGCGACGATTTAGCGGCAGCGATGGCGCCGGCTGCGTACCCAGGTCGACAGCATGTTCATTTGTTCCTTTTGCAACAATTTCCACCCGCAGGCGCTGATTGAGTTGCTCGCGCAAGCGTTCCGGCGGCAGATACAATTCCGCGACCGGCAGGAGCGGCCGCTCGATATCGTGGGCGCGGCTGTCATAGCGCGCCAGCGCCGTTTGCCAGAACGTGTCCGCGGCATCGAGTGCGTTTTCGGCAAGCACGAACAGTGACAGTTCATCCAGGTAGTCGAACAGGGTTTCGGTGTGCTCGAAAAACAGCGGGAGATAGTATTCGATGCCCGCCGGGGTGGTGCCTTCCTTCAGATCCTGGTAGATCGGGCAGCGGCGCGGGTCGATCGGGAAGCGCTCGCGCAGAGTGTTGCGGAAGGCCTTGATTGATTCTTCCGTCAGTGGAAACTCGCGTGCCGGCAGCAAGTTCACTTTTTCCACTTTGTGCAGCGAGCGCTGCGTTTCCGGATCGAAGCTGCGGATCGAATCGATCTCGCGATCGAACAATTCGATGCGGTAGGGCTCCGGGCTGCCCATCGGGAAGATGTCGAGCAGGGCGCCGCGAATCGCGAAGTCGCCGGGCTCGGCCACCTGCGGCACGTTGCGGTAACCGGAGGCTTCGAGCCGGCGTTGTTCGCTGCCCAGATCCAGTTGTTGCTTCAAGGTCAAGACGAGACTTGAGCCGCCGATAAAGCTGCGCGGCGCGAGCCGTTGCATCAGCGTTGCCATCGGCACGACGAGAACGCCGCGTCGCGTCGCCGGCAGCCGATACAGCGACGCAATGCGTTGCGAAACTATTTCCGGATGCGGCGGAAACAGATCGTAGGGCAGGGTTTCCCA
>JANXVS010000040.1 GCA_025351555.1 Pseudomonadota bacterium
GTCGATGGCGTGACCCACTTTGCCGTCACCAATATGCCGGGCGCAGTTCCGCAGACATCGTCACAGGCGATCTGTGCGGCGATCCTGCCATACGTGCAACGCCTGGCCTCTGACAAGCACTGGCGCAAGTTCGCGTCGCTCGCCAGCGGTATCAATGTGGAAAACGGGAAAATCATTCATCCAGCATTGAAAGGCATGAAGCTTGATTGATAAACAATGGCTTGCAAATCAAACTTCAGGTAGATTCACACGGTGGCGCACCCAATAGTTAAGCTCAGCAAACCCATCGACGATTCCAGCGCCGCCATGCAGCGGCGCCTGCGCGAAGCGGGGTTTCTGATGCTGGCGCCCGTGGCGGCGTATCTGCTGTTGTGTTTGTTGACCTACAGTCCGCTGGACCGAAGCTGGTCGTACGTCGGTCAGGCAGGTCCCACGCACAATATTGGCGGCACCGTCGGCGCGTGGGCCGCGGATCTGAGCTTTTACCTGTTCGGCTATCTGGCCTACGCCTTCCCCTTGCTGTTGCTGTTGTTCGGCTGGTCGCTGTTTCGCGACCGCGATAATGCCAACGATTCGCCGCTGGAACCGACCATGCGCCTAGTCGGCGGCGTGGCGTTCTTCATCGGCGGCACGGGCTTGGCACATCTGCAATCCTCGGGAGCGCTGGCAAAACTCGCAGGCACGGGTGGAGTGATGGGCCGGGTCATCGGCGATCTGCTGATGCGCGGCTTCGGTTTTCTCGGCGCGACCTTGTTTCTCTTGGCTATCGTTCTGGTCGCGCTGACCCTGGCCACTGGCCTGTCGTGGTTCAAGTTGATGGACGCGATTGGCCGCGGCATGTTGTTCGCCTTTGGCTGGCTCGGATCGAGTGCGCGCAAGGCCGAGGAGATGCGCACCGCGCGGGCGGCGCGCAGCGCGCGCGAGACGGTGCGCAAGGTCGATACAGCGAAACAATCAAAACGCGAGCCGATCAAGATCGAGCCGACGTTCAGCGCCGTGGAGAAAAGCGAACGCGCCACACGCGAGCAGCAGATCCCGCTGTTTTCAGGCATTGCCAATTCCGACCTGCCGCCGCTGTCGCTGCTCGATGAACCACAGCAGCAGGCGAAAGGTTATTCCGAGGAAACCCTCGAAGCGCTGTCACGCCAGGTCGAATTCAAGCTCAAGGATTTCCGCATTGATGCGCACGTGGTCGGCGTCTTTCCCGGCCCGGTGATCACGCGCTTCGAGCTGCAACCGGCTGCAGGCATCAAAGGCAGCCAGATCAGCAATCTCGACAAGGACATCGCCCGCGGCTTGTCGGTCGTTAGCGTCCGGGTGGTCGATGTGATTCCTGGTAAATCAGTGATTGGTCTGGAGATCCCGAACAAGGAACGTGAAACTGTCTACTTGTCCGAAATCCTGCGTTCGGAAAAATACGATGGCGTGAAGTCGCCGCTCGCGCTCGCACTGGGCAAGGACATCGGTGGACGTCCCGTGGTCGTGGATCTGGCCAAGATGCCGCATCTGCTCGTCGCCGGCACCACCGGCTCGGGGAAGTCCGTCGCGCTGAACGCGATGGTGCTCAGCCTGTTGTACAAGGCCACGGCGCGTGATGTGCGCATGATCATGATCGATCCGAAAATGCTCGAACTTTCGGTTTACGAAGGCATCCCGCATCTGCTCGTGCCGGTAATTACCGACATGAAAGAGGCCGCAAATGGGCTACGCGGTTGTGTGGCCGAGATGGAGCGGCGCTACAAGCTGATGTCGGTCATGGGCGTACGCAATCTGGCCGGCTTCAATCGCAAGGTGAAGGACGCGCAGGACGCCGGTCAGCCGCTGTCGGATCCGCTGTTCAAGAAGCCGGAAGGCACCACTGAGCCAATCGTTGTGCCCACGCTGGAACCGCTACCCTACATCGTCATCATCATCGACGAATTTGCCGACATGATGATGATAGTCGGCAAGAAAGTGGAAGAACTCATCGCACGGCTGGCGCAAAAGGCGCGTGCCGCGGGCGTGCACTTGATCCTCGCGACGCAACGGCCGTCAGTCGACGTCATCACCGGCTTGATCAAGGCAAACATCCCGACGCGCATCGCGTTCCAAGTGTCGAGCAAGATCGATTCGCGCACGATTCTGGATCAGTCCGGCGCCGAGTCGCTGCTCGGTCACGGCGACATGCTCTACCTGCCACCCGGCACGGCTACTCCCGAGCGCGTGCACGGCGCCTTCGTCAGCGATGAGGAAGTTCACAAGGTCGTCGCGCATCTGCGCAACCAGAGCAAGCCGGAATACAACCTTGGCTTCCTAGCGGAAGTGCAATCGCTCGGCGATGGCCGTGTGATTGGCGAATCCGGTCTGCCCGAAGACGGCGAAATCGCCGAGGGCGACTACGACGAGTTGTACGACAAGGCGGTGGCCATCGTCACTGAATCGCGCCGCGCGTCGATCTCTGGCGTGCAGCGGCGGCTGAAGATCGGCTACAACCGCGCCGCGCGCCTTGTCGAAATGATGGAATCCCAAGGCATCGTCAGCGCGCCGCTGCACAACGGCAACCGCGAAGTGCTTGCGCCACCGCCGCCGGAGTTGTGATGCAAGCAACGCGGAGCGCTTGAGCTTGGTAAGGAACTTCCTTACACTTGCCGGACAAACAGCGTGAGACTCACCTCATGATTTCCAGCAAACTGACGACGAAAGCGCAAACGACGATTCCGCAGCCGGTTCGCACGGCCTTGGGCGTGCGCGATGGCGACGAGATCGCCTACGAAATCGACGGCAAACGCGTCATACTGACCAAGGCGAAGCGCGCACCAATGGACGATCCGTTCCGCACATTCGACGAATGGAATAGCGACGCCGATCGGCGGGCCTATGCCAAGCTTTAAGCCGGGCGACGTCGTCAAGGTGCCGTTTCCTTACACCGATCGCGCCACGCGGCAGCGGCGCCCAGCTTTAGTAGTTTCAGCGACAACCTTGCAGGAACAACGTGGCTTGGTCTGGGTGCTGATGATAACTAGTGCCGACAATCGCGGCTGGCCGGGCGATATCCTCGTATCGAATTTAAAGGCTGCTGGATTGCCTGCAGCATCCGTGATCCGCACCGCGAAGATCGCGACGATCAATGCCCGCGATGCCGAACCGCTGGGCAGGATCGCTGCGAGCGTGCGCCGCGAAGTGGTGCATGCTATTGGCGATGTGTTGGGCGAATGATGTTTCCCGCATTCAGCTTGGATCACGGATAATTCGTGCTGCATTCCACTGCTTGTCTGTCATCCATGCGCTATCTTGCCGTGCTGTCTTGTTTCCTCGTTGCTACAACCGCCTTTGGCTCCGACAACGCGCGTTCGCGTCTGGATACCTTCGCAAAAGGCCTGAATTCGGTTTCCGCTGATTTCGAACAACACGTGCTTGATCCCAATGGCGGCGCCGGCAAGACCAGCCACGGCACGCTCGCACTCAAGGCGCCGCGACTGTTCCGCTGGGAAACCACGATGCCGTACCAGCAATTGATCGTCGCCGATAGCGAAAAAGTGTGGATTTACGACCCGGATCTGGAGCAGGTGACTGTGCGTGCGCAGGGTACGGAGGAAGCCCACAGCCCGTTGACGGTGCTCACTGATCTGTCGCAGATGGATCGCGACTTCACCACCAGCGAACAGGGCGAGCACGAGGGTTTGACATGGCTGCGTCTGAAATCGAAAGACAAGGAGCCGCAGTTCAACTACTGCGATCTCGGACTCGATTCCGGCGGGCTACAAAGCATGCGTTTCGAGGATACTCTGGGAAATAGTACCCAAATCCACTTTTCCCATTGGCAGCGCAATCCCAAGTTCACCGTGGATACGTTCAAATTCACTCCGCCGAAAGGTGTCGATGTCATCGGCGATCCGACACCCGCGGCGCAGGCATACCCAATCAAGAATTAACCCATCAAGGATTAGTCGCGGCGAGAGCGATCGCTTCGGCGAAATTCTGCACAAATTGCAGTTGTGCACCGTCCGGTCTCAACTTCATTTGCACGAGAATCGCGCTCGGCTGTTCGCGCAGACCCGACAGCATGACGCGCGTGCCGTTGCGTTGACAGCGTTTGATCATCTGGCGCAGCGCAGTCACGCCGCTTGCGTCGATCAGCGGCACCAAGCGCATGCGCAGAATGAATACGCGTGGCGGCGTGGTGAACTGATTGAGCACGTCATCCAGTCGGTTTGCGACGGCGAAAAACAAGGGTCCGGAAATCTGGAATGCTTCGACACCCGGCGGCAGTTGCGCGCGTTGATCCGGATCACGTACCCGGGTGAAATCGTCCTGATCCGCTTCGACCAGGGTGACATGCGATTGCATGGCGACGACCTCGCTCATGCGGTGCATGAACAGGAAACTTGCGAGCACCAACCCGACTTCGATGGCCACGGTGAGGTCGAACATCACCGTCAAGCCGAACGTGAGCAGCAAGACCACGCGATCGCCGATCGGCCCACTCATCAGGTGCCGGAAGCTCTCGATCTCGGCCATGTTCCAGGCCACCATCACCAGCACAGCGGCAAGGGCAGCGAGCGGCACGTAGCTCATCACCGGCGCCAGCACCAGCACAAACAGCAGCAGGAACACGGCATGTGCGATGCCGGAAATCGGAGAGCGCGCACCCGAACGGATGTTCGTCGCGGTGCGGGCGATTGCGCCGGTTGCCGGCAATCCGCCGAACAACGCCGAACCGATATTCGCCACACCTTGGGCGACCAGTTCGCAGTTCGAGCGGTGGTGACCGCCGGTCATGCCGTCAGCAACGACGGCCGACAGCAACGATTCCACGGCGGCGAGGAAGGCGATGGTGAATGCACTGGGAAACAGTTCACGCGTGCGTTCCAGCGGGATGTGTGGAAAGTTGAACTGCGGCAGAGTTGCAGGGATACCACCGAAACGGGTACCGATCGTATCGACGGGCAGGTGGATCAGGACGATCGCAAGCGCGCCTGCCATCACCGCGAACAGGAAGCCTGGCCAATTGGGCCGATAGCGGCGCACGAGGATGATGATCGCCAGACTCGCAAGCGTGAGCGCGACGGTCGCGCCGCTAAAGCTTGGCAGATGTTCGAAATAGGCGGACCAGCGCCCGAAAAAATCGACCGGCACCTTGTCCATCTGCAAGCCGAGCAAATCTTTTACCTGGCTGGAAAAGATGCTGACCGCTATGCCGGCAGTGAATCCGGTGATGACCGGTTGTGGAATGTACTTCAACAACGTACCCACGCGCAGTACACCGGCAGCGATCAGCATGATGCCGGCGAGCAAGGTGCACAGGATCAGACCACCGAAACCGAACTTGTCGATGACGTTGAACACGACCGGGATGAAGGCCGCGGTCGGCCCTCCGATCTGCACGCGCGAGCCGCCAAGCAGCGAAATAAGAAACCCGGCGATGATGGCGGTGTGCAGGCCCTTGTCCGGCGTGGCGCCCGAAGCAATCGCCAGTGCCATCGCCAACGGCAGTGCGACGATCGAAACAGTAAGTCCGGCGACCAGATCGTGGCGCAGATCGCCTAGCGTGTAGCCTTGGCGCAATACAACGAACAATTTCGGCACGTATAGGTGCCAGTCGGATCGGCGCAGTACCCAAGGACTGGACATGGTGGCCTATTGTACAGACTACGCGTGTCTAAACGCCGCGCATTCCGTATCATCCTCGCATGCCGCGTCGCAAGCCCACGTCAACAACACAACTATTTACTGAATCCGATGCGCTCAAGCCACTGGCCGAACGCATCCGCCCGCGCACGCTCGATGAAATTGTCGGGCAGACGCGGCTGCTCGGGCCGGGTAAGCCATTGCGGCGAGCGATCGAAGCCGGGCACGTACATTCGATGGTGCTATGGGGGCCGCCGGGTTGCGGCAAGACCACGCTGGCGCTACTGCTGGCCAAATACGCGGACGCAGAATTCCGCGCGATTTCCGCCGTGCTCACCGGATTGGCCGACGTGCGAGCTGCCTTGGCCGAGGCCGAAGTGAATTTCGCCCAGGACCGGCGCAGCGTGCTGTTCGTCGATGAAGTGCATCGCTTCAACAAGGCCCAGCAGGATGCTTTTTTGCCGCACATCGAAAAAGGCATCATCCTGTTTGTTGGTGCGACGACGGAAAACCCCTCGTTTGAATTGAACTCCGCGCTGCTCTCGCGCTGCCGCGTGCACGTCATGGATGCGGTACCAGCCGATGCGATCGTCGACGCGCTCAAACGCGCACTCGGCGACAGCAAGCGCGGACTCGGCGCGCTGGGTTTGAGTGTCGGCGCCGAGGCATTGGCGCTGATTGCGCAAGCCGCCGACGGCGATGTGCGGCGTGCGCTGACGTTGCTGGAAATTGCCGCAGATGTCGCAAAAGACGGTTTGATCGACGAAACCACACTGGCGCAGGTGCTCGCCGATCGCACGCGTCGTTTCGACAAGGGCGGCGAACAGTTCTACGATCAGATTTCTGCCCTGCACAAGTCGGTGCGCAGCTCCGATGTCGATGCCGCGCTGTACTGGTGCATGCGCATGCTCGATGGTGGCGTCGATCCGGCCTATCTGGCGCGGCGTCTCACACGCATGGCAATCGAAGATATCGGCCTGGCCGATCCGCGCGCGCTGCAGTTTGCGCTGGAAGCTTGGGATACGTTCGAGCGGCTCGGCTCGCCGGAGGGCGAACTGGCGCTGGCCGAAGCCGCGATGTATCTCGCCATCGCCGCCAAAAGCAACGCGGCCTACGCGGCATTCGGCGAGGTGCGCAGTGTGATCCACGACACTGGCACGCTCGATGTGCCGCTGCATCTGCGCAATGCACCGACGAAACTGATGAAGGGCCTTGGCTACGGCCGCGATTACCAGTACGACCACAACATCGAAGGCGGCATCGCGCTGGATCAGCAATGTCTGCCGGATGTGTTGGCCGGACGCGAATTCTATGCGCCGACAGAACGCGGACTCGAAGCCAAGATCCGCGAAAAGCTGCAAAGTATACGCAGCGCCCGCGCTGCTGTGCTGAAGAAGAAAGGCGAGGGCGCATGATTGCTGCGATCCGCAATCTGCCGCGCACGGTCTGGCTGCTCGGCCTGATCAGTCTGGTCAACGACAGTGCCAGCGACATGATTTATCCGTTGGTGCCCTTGTACCTGACCAGTGTGTTGATGGCTGGGCCGAAAACGCTGGGCCTGATTGAGGGCATTGCCGAAGGTGCGGGCAGTCTGCTCAAGCTCGTCGCCGGCGTGTTCGCTGATCGTACGCACAAGGTCAAATACTGGATCGTCGGCGGTTATAGCATTGCCGGATTGGCGCGTCCGCTGATCGCGTTCGCGACGAGCTGGTTCGGCGTTCTCGTCTGCCGCTTTGCCGACCGCGTCGGCAAGGGCTTGCGCACGGCGCCGCGCGATGCGCTGCTGACCTTGAGCGTGGAACCGAATCAGCGTGGCCTCGCATTCGGTTTCCATCGTGCAATGGATAATTTCGGTGCGGTGATCGGTCCGCTGATCGCCGCGGGTTTGCTCGCACTCGGCATGCCGTTGCGGCAGGTGCTGCTGTGCGCGTTCGTGCCGGCCGTGCTCGTCGTCTGGCTCGCGTTCGCCATCAAGGAGCCCGAACGCGAACCGGTCTTGAAGCCAGTTCCGTTCAGCTGGAATCTGCGCGAATTCCCGCCCGAATTCCGCCGCTATCTGATCGTCCTCGCATTGTTCATGCTCGGCAACTCCTCGAACATGTTTCTGCTGCTGCGCGCGAAACAGCTCGGACTGAGCGACGCGAACATCCCGCTGGTGTGGGCGTTGGTATCGTTGGTCGCTGCGGTGCTCTCCACGCCACTATCGGCACTGTCCGATCGCATCGAGCGTCGCGCCCTGATCATCGGCGGCTGGAGCGTATACGCGTTCTTGTATCTGCTTTTCGGCTTGCTGCCAGCGCAGCCGTGGTTGCTATGGCCCATGTTCGCGGCCTATGGGGTGTTCCTGGCCGCGACTGAAGGCGCGGAGAAAGCCCTGGTGGCCGACATGGTGCCGCGAGAGCAATCCGGCACAGCGTTCGGCTGGTACAACCTTATCGTTGGTGCGTTGCTGCTGCCGGCTTCCGTCATCTTCGGCTGGCTGTGGTCGAGTTTCGCGCCACTGACTGCGTTCGCGTTCGGCTCGGCTTGTGCGCTGGTCGCGGCGGTACTGCTGCGTTTCTGGGTAGTGCCTCTGAAGTTTGCGCCCGATGCCGCCTAACCGCGATAATTCGCGTCTTGGCTTCTTTCGGAACTTAAACAATGCTCGATCCGGCCCTGCTGCGCGGACAACTCGATGACGTCGCCGAACGTCTAAAGACGCGCGGTTACGAACTCGACAAAGCCGCTATCGAAGCGATCGAAGCGCAGCGCAAAGCCGTGCAGATCGAGACGCAGGAACTGCAGAACCTGCGCAATACGCGCTCCAAGGCGATCGGCATGGCCAAGGGAAAAGGTGAGGATACCTCCGCGCTGATGGCCGAAGTTACAGGGATTGGCGACAAGCTCAAGGCGAACGAGCACAAGCTCACAGAAATTCAAACCGATCTGGCGAAAATCACGCTGGGCATTCCGAATCTTGCCGATGCTTCGGTTCCCGTTGGCACGGACGAGTCGCAAAATAAAGAAATCCACAAAGTTGGAACACCACGCGCATTCGATTTTGCGGTCAAGGATCATGTCGAGCTCGGGGAGCGTCACGGTTGGCTCGACGGCGAGGTCGCCGCGAAGCTGTCTGGTGCGCGCTTCACCGTGCTGCGCGGACAACTGGCGCATCTGCATCGCGCGCTCGCGCAATTCATGCTTGACCTGCACACGCATGAACACGGCCACCTCGAATGCAATGTGCCGTTGCTGGTGAATGCGGAAGCGATGCAGGGGACGGGGCAGTTGCCGAAGTTCGAGGAGGACTTGTTCGCGACTGCCGGCGAAGTCAAGCGTTACCTGATTCCCACTGCCGAAGTCTCGCTGACCAACCTCGTCGCCAACGAAATTGTCGATGTGGAAAAACTGCCTTTGCGCCTAACCGCGCACAGCCCGTGCTTCCGCGCCGAAGCCGGCTCACACGGCAAGGACACGCGCGGCATGATCCGCCAGCACCAGTTTGAAAAAGTGGAATTGGTGACAATTTCCACTCCCGCTCAAAGTGCCGACGAGCACGAGCGCATGACGCGCTGCGCCGAAGTGGTACTTGAGAAACTCGAATTGCCATACCGACGGTTACTGCTGTGTACAGGCGATATGGGGTTTTCCGCTGCCAAGACCTATGATCTGGAAGTCTGGCTGCCGTCGCAGAATACCTACCGCGAAATTTCCTCATGTTCGAACTGCACCGATTTTCAGGCGCGACGCATGCAGGCGCGCTGGCGCAATCCGGAAAGCGGAAAGCCTGAGCTTGTGCATACCTTGAACGGATCAGGCGTCGCTGTCGGCCGTGCCTTGGTCGCGGTGATGGAAAACTATCAGAACGCAGACGGTTCGATTACCGTGCCCAAAGTACTGCGGCTTTATATGGGCGGTGTCGAACGGATAGAATGAGATGGTCGTTCGCGCCATTGACGAACAAACGGAAGCGTGACCGAGTGGTTTAAGGTACCGGTCTTGACTGTGAAGGCAGGATGCCGAAGCGAACATCGGCGGAGCCGATGACCCGAAGGGCGTAGGGCAGGATGCCCGGAGTCAAACCGGCATACGTTGGGATGCGACAACTTTTGTCGTGCGGAGAGGTGGCCGAGCGGTTTAAGGCACCGGTCTTGAAAACCGGCGTGGTAGCGATACCACCGCGAGTTCGAATCTCGCTCTCTCCGCCATTCGATGCTTGTCAGCGTCGCCTCCGCGCAGTACCTTGCCCATGTGGGGACAAAGGGGAAGGGGAATGATCCGCATCGTCCTGGTCGATGACCATACCTTGGTGCGCACCGGTTTGCGCATGATTCTGGAGAAGCAGCCGGACATGCAAGTCGTCGGTGAGGCCGACGATGGCGAACGTGGTCTGATCCTGATCAAACGCGAGTTACCGGATATCGCCCTGGTCGATGTGCACATGCCGGGGTTCAGCGGCGTCGAGCTCACCGAGCGTGTGCGTCGATCAAAACTGACGACGCGCATCGTGATCCTGACGATGGCTGGTGAGGCACCATTTCCGCGTCGCCTGCTCGATGCCGGCGCCAGCGGCTACCTCACCAAGGGCTGTCCCGCCGAAGAATTGCTCAAGGCAGTGCGGCAGGTCGCCGATGGCCGCCGCTACCTTGGCAGCGATATCGCGCAGCAGATGGCGTTGGAAAGCATAAACGGTGGAGCATCGCCATTCGCGGAATTGTCGGCGCGAGAGCTTGAAGTGGCAATGATGCTGGCGCAGGGCCACACGGCGCAGATCATTGCCGATCGTCTGAAATTAAGTGCGAAGACCGTAGCGACTTACAAATATCGTCTGTTTGAAAAACTGAATATCGACAATGTTGTGGCACTGGCACACCTGGCGAACATGCACGGTGTCACCGAAGCCAGCGGTCGCGTCTGACCGGCGGCGTCGGCCGCCGGTCACAGTCGAAAACTTCAGTGTTGCTGCGGCTCCGCAGGTGGCTTCGCTGCTGTCTCGTTGCTCACGGGCACATGCGGCGTGGCGACCGGCCTCGGCGGCTCGATCGGACGTATCGTCGAAACGATTGCCGCTGGAACTGCCGGTGGCGCAACAGGAACAGCGACAGGTGCTGGCGTTGGCGTCGGCGCTACGACGCTCGGGCGCGCAGGCATCAGTGCAGATTGCGCCGGCATCGTCGGTAGCGTCGGTGGTGCCGGTCGCGGCGGCGCAGGTACCGGTGCAGCCTGAAGCGGCGCGAGCGCAGGAGTCGCCACAGGCGCGGTCGGCAAGGTGAATGGCCTGGGCGGCGTCGGATTCGGATCGCTGGGCATGCGCAACGGCAATTCGCCGCTCGCACCCGACGCAGGAACCGGTTTGCGTTCTGGCACGGGCAGCGGTGGGGTCGCGGCCGGTGTGATACTTGGCGATTGCGGCAACGAGTGTAGTGGCGCGGGTGCAGGCATCGGCATGGCCGCCGGCACGTGTGGCATCGCAGGTTGCGTGATGCTTGGCGGTGGCGTCACCGCTGCCGGCGTCACGGTGGGCATTACGGGCCGAGGTGCCGGCGCCGGAGTCGGTGCAATTGCTGCCGGTGCGACGGGCGGTGCGCTGATCACCGGTGCAGGCTGGGTCGGGGCCGGCGTCACCGGTTTCACCTCCGGCAGCGGCTTCGGTGCCTGCGGCGTTGCGATCACGGCAGCTGCGGGCAATACGGACGACACGCTAACGGGTGGCGCGGTCGAAACTCGAGCTTCGCTTTGCGGCATCGGTATTGCGGGAGAAATCGTCGGCGCCACCGGCGCGACCAGCGGTGCGGGCTGCGGGGAATGGGATTCGCGCGCGTTGCTGCGATCGGCATCCTCATCGTCGAAGTCGAACACGATCGCTTCGTTGGATAGCGCTTCTTGCGGTGCGTCGGTCTTGTTGTCCTCGTTGCGGCGGCGGCGGCGGCCACCACGGCGACCGCGGCGACGCGAACGCGTGCTGTCGTTATCCGCTTCGGCATTGTTGGGTGGCATGTCACTAACAGGTGTCGCCACAATCGCTGCTACTACCTCTGCCGGTGCCGTAGTCGGCGTTGTCGCGGCAGTTTGCGCTTCGCGCTTGGGACGCTCGGCTGCAGGTGTTGCCAGCGCTGGTGTTTGCCGCGGTGCCTGATCCGTCGACGCTTGCGGCTTGCGTGTGCGTGCGTTTTGACTCGGTTCGCCACTGGCGCGACCATCAGCAGGTCCACGTTGGTCGCGGCGCGCCGGTCGGCCGTCGGATCGCGAACGATCGCGGTTGCTGGATCCGCTGCGTCCTTCGCTGCTCTTGCCGGCGTGACGGGAATCACCACGGCGTGGGTTTTCCTGGCGCGCTGGACGCGATAATGCCGGGCGAATGGGACCGGCCGCGGATATCGCAACCGCATCACTTTTGAACCAGTTCAGCATGCGCGCGAACAATCCAGTCTTCGCCACCGGTGTTGCTGCGGCGAGCGGTTCGGGCTCCTGCTTGATAGGAGCCGGCCCGGCGGGGACGATGCCGCTAACGGCGGGCTTTTCCGGTTCTGCGCCGGGCTTGGCCACCTGCGGCGGCGGTGCCGAAACCACCGGCGTGAGCCGTTCATAGCTGGGCTTGGTTTCCTCGCCGATGTCGGCGCCGCGAATACGCTGGATTTCAAAATGCGGCGTCTCGAGCTTGTCGTCGGTGACGATGATGATCGGTACCTCGTGGCGCAGCTCGATCTCGGCGACGCTCTTGCGTTTTTCGTTGAGCAGAAAATTGGCGACGGCGGCGGGCGCCTGTACCAGCACCTGGCCGGTGCTTTCCTTCATCGCCTGTTCCTCGACCAGACGCAGTACCGACAGCGATAGTGATTCAACGCTGCGGATGCGGCCGTGACCTTCGCAACGCGGGCACACGCTCTGAGTGGATTCGCCAAGGCTGGGGCGTAGGCGCTGGCGCGACATTTCCAACAGGCCAAAGCGCGAAATGCGACCGATTTGCACGCGTGCGCGATCGTAGCGCAGCGCATCCTTGAGCTTTTCCTCGACATCACGCTGATGCCGCGGCGAATCCATGTCGATGAAGTCGATCACGATCAAGCCACCGGCATCGCGCAGACGCAGCTGGCGCGCTACTTCGACCGCCGCTTCGCAATTGGTATTGAACGCGGTTTCCTCGATGTCGGCGCCCTTGGTCGCTTTCGACGAGTTGACGTCGATCGAGGTCAATGCTTCGGTCTGGTCGATCACCATCGAGCCGCCAGAGGGCAGGCGTACCGAGCGATCAAACGCATTCTCGATCTGGGTTTCGATCTGGAAGCGGGAAAAAAGTGGAACTGTATCGTTGTATAACTTCAGCTTGCGCAGATTCTGCGGCATAACCTGCTGCGCGAATTCGCGGGCGTCATTGTAGAGTTCTTCGCTGTCGATCAGGATCTCGCCGATGTCGTTGCGCAGGTAATCGCGCAGGGCACGGATGATGAGTTTGGATTCCTGGTAGATCAGGAACGGAGCGGAGCGGGCACTGCCGGCATCGGCAATCGCTTTCCACAGCTGCAACAGATAATCCAGATCCCATTGCAATTCTTCGGCGTCGCGACCCATGCCGGCGGTGCGGATGATCAAACCCATTTCATCCGGCAGCTTGAGCTGGTCGAGTACTTCCTTCAGATTGGCGCGATCATCGCCCTCGATTCGGCGCGAGACGCCGCCGGCACGCGGGCTATTCGGCATCAGCACCAGATAGCGGCCGGCGAGCGAGGCAAACGTGGTCAGGGCAGCGCCCTTGTTGCCGCGTTCCTCTTTTTCGACCTGGACCAGCAGTTCCTGGCCTTCCTTGAGCAGGTCGCGAATGCCGGCCTTGTTATGGTCGACGCCCGGCAGGAAATACTCCTTCGAGATTTCCTTCAACGGCAGGAACCCGTGGCGGTCGGCGCCGTAATCGATGAAGCAGGCTTCGAGCGAAGGCTCGACGCGGGTGATGCGGCCTTTGTAGATATTGGCCTTTTTCTGTTCTTTGGAGGGAATCTCGATATCGAGATCGTAGAGGGATTGGCCATCCACAATGGCCACACGCAACTCTTCACGCTGAGTTGCGTTGATCAGCATACGCTTCATTTTTACTATCCTTATTGCGCTCGACCGCGGGTCGCGCCGCGATCCTGCAGCGGCGATAAAGCCGCGCGGAATCGCGAGAACCGTGGGCGCAGTGCGCGTCCGCGGGAACGCTTATTACTGCCGGCGCGACCATTCGCGCCAGGCTATGAGACGGTGCCCTTTTTGTGCAGCCGGAACTCCAGTCGCCATGCAGGCGGCGGGCAATCCGCGACTCGAACCGTTACGATTACCGCACGCGGCCTGAGTGGCTCCTCCCGGAGTTTCAATCAGGCGCCTGCGGGGCGCAGGTTCAAGTGCGCTCTTGAGCAGGCCATAGGCCGACTCCAAGCACGCTGAACCCAGCGAGTCTAGCAATTTGTAGTGAATTTTTCCAATGGCGGCGCGAACTTCGATGAATATTGAAGACAAGGAATCAGGTTCGGGCGTGCGCATGGTGCAGGTTGCCGACGATCGCGATGGCCAACGGATCGACAATTTCCTGACCGGACAGCTCAAAGGCGTGCCGAAAAGCCTGATTTACCGGCTATTGCGCACCGGGCAGGTACGCATCAACGGCAAACGCGCCAAGCCCGATACCCGGATCAGCGAAGGCGACGAGGTGCGTATTCCGCCGGTGCGTACGGCGACGCCTGCCGCGCCAGGTACTCCGGCGAAGTCGCAATTGCAGCGGATCGAGCAGGCCATTGTTCACGAAGATCGCGATTTTCTCGTGCTCGACAAGCCCGCTGGGATCGCCAGTCACGGCGGCAGCGGGGTGAGTTTCGGCGCGATTGAGTTGCTACGCGCCGCGCGTCCGGGCGACACGCTTGAACTGGCACACCGGCTCGATCGCGATACCAGCGGCGTACTTGTATTTGCGCGCCGGCGTGCAGCCTTGATCGAATTGCAGGCGCTAATCCGCGACGGGCAGATCACCAAGCAGTATCTCGCGCTACTTTGCGGACATCCCAAGCGCTCGAAATTCGATGTGAATGTGCCGCTGCGAAAATCCACCCTACAAGGCGGCGAACGCATGGTGCGCGTGGATGACGACGGCAAGGCCGCGCTGACAGCGTTTCGCGTGATCGACACGTTTGCGCAGGCAAGCCTGGCCGAAGTGACCTTGTATACCGGGCGCACGCATCAGATCCGCGTCCACAGTCAGCACGCCGGGCATCCTGTGGCGGGCGATGAAAAATACGGGCTGCGTGACTGCAACCAAGCGTTGCGAGTATCCGGATTGCGCCGGCTGTTCCTGCACGCGGCACGCTTCGAGTTTGCGCTCGGCGGGAAAACGCATAGTTTTTCTGCGCCGCTTGCTGCCGATCTCGCCGCGGTGCTGGATGCGCTAAGTGCGCGAGAGTAGCTTGGGCTGCAACGCAGCCCGGGGGTCGGCTATTCCCCGGGTTGCCAGCGGCAACCCGAGCTACTGAAAGAAGCGCGCGCTGACTTCCGCCGAGGCGAGGATATCCGCTGGCAGCAGGGTGAGGAGAACCAGCGCGCTGGCCGCGTGAGAAGCAGCGAGCGGCAGCAAGGCGCGTTCACGCAGGTATAGCGCGCACCAACAAAGACCACCGAGCAGCGTCGCCAGCATCAGCGCAGCATTGGGTGTGTGCATCAAGGCAAATCCCAGTGCGCCCAGGTAGGCGGCGATGGCGGCGTTGCCGGTAACGATGCGCCAGCGCTCGGTGCAGACCGCGCAAATCAGGTATTGCTGCAACAGTGCCCAGGCCAGATAGCGGGCAATGTGGCCGGTTCCAACAGCGCGCAGGGGCGCGTCGGGTCGATGCATAAGGAATCCAATCAGCGCTGCGAGTACTACAACCGCACCGGCCAATAGCCAAGCTCGCGTGCTGCCATTCCAGCGCCAGTTTTTCGGCACGGAAAGGCTGACCGCATAGACCAGGCTAAGGGCGATCAGGAGTTTCTGCACCGTGTCGGGATTGCCGTCGAAGCGGCCGCCGACAATCAGCCATAAAGGCGCGGCAAGCGTCAGCGCGATTTCCACGAACGCGCGCAGGCGCGGAGCGTGCGGCGGCAGCCTGCGGAAATAGCCGAGGATCAAGGCGTAAGCGGCAAGCCACATCCAGCGCCAAGGGGATGCAGTAGTGGCTGGCGGCGCAGCGGCTTCGTTGCGCGCGTGCGTGAAGCTGGCCTGCAATGCGCTTTCGGGGATCAGGGTCGCGCCCGGCATTGCCGCAAATACGGCGTTGCGCAGGGCAATCTGCTGTTCGACGCGACCGTGCTGCGGCAACGCGATCAACAACGGTGTGCGTGCATCGCTATTTTTTTCAATTGCATCAATATCCACTTTTTGCAATTGTGAATTGAATGGAATGCGAATGATCGCCGTCCCCGCGGGAGTTGAGACTTCGGAATCAACGATATGCGGCAGCTGGGTCAGATCGATCCGTTGCGTGCCCTCGATGCGATCCAGAGCGACGGCGCGCAGCCGCAATTGCTTTCCGGCGGGCAGGGTGACGCGCAGGCGCAGCATCGCCGCATATCGCGGCGGCGCTACCTCGCGTGTGCCAGACGACCAGCCCGATGCGGCGAGATCCAGCTGGAGCGTATTCGCACCGGGGTTCACGCTAGTGAGCCCGCTGATCAGTTCCGGAGATTCCAATTTCTCGCGGATCACGACTCGCAGATCGGAGGCTGCGTCGGCATCTAATGAAATTTGTAAATGTGGAAAACGTCGCAAATCTAGCACGCGCGCCAATGGCAGGCCAATCTCGAAGACGGCACCTGACGAACGCACGATGAGCTCGCCGTCGCTGAAATGCATATCGCCTGCACCGAAAACGCGCCCGGCAACAATGTCGTCGGAATTTCGCAGTTGCCAGCGATACGGCGTATCGCCAATCGCGGCCAGAATCAACGCGTGTGCGGCTGGATCACGCAGGTGTGCGGTGAATTGGTGTTGCGCTAGCTGCTCGAGAAGCCAGCCAGTCGATACCAGCAATGCGGCGTAGGCGACAATCGAGATTGCGTTCCGAGCGGATGACGGCATCGGACGCAGATGTTCAGCCGAACAAGGCTTCGGCCTTCGCCGCGCTGATGAAGTCATTCATCGAAAGTCCGCCGACGTCGTGGGTGGAGAATTTGACCAGACAGCGGCCCCAGCCCAGTTCGATATCCGGGTGATGATTTTCGGTCTCGGCGATCCACCCCAGGGCATTGACGAAGGCCAGGGCACGGACAAAATCCGGAAAGCGATATTGTTTGCGAATGTCATCGTTGCCGGGTCCGAATTCCCATCCAGGCAACAACGCCAGCAATTCCTGCGCACGCACAGCAGCCAGCGCATTTTCCTTGCCTTTGAGGGCCGTGCACTCTTGCGCACGTAACTCGTCGATAGTCATCGTCGTTCTCCAGATGGCGCCACGAGTATAACGGTCGGAAGTGACGCGAGGCTTATTTCGGACTAAAATAGTTCTGTTTGCGTTCACCTTCGTTTGTTCACTGGTAGCGGCAATGTTGACGATTTCCGAAAACGCCCAGAACCATTTTCGACGCCTGATCGAGCAGCAGGAAATACCCGGTTTGGGTGTGCGCATTCAGGCTGTGCACGCAGGCACGCCCAAAGCCGATTGCCGGCTGGAATTCTGCGAACCGCAGGATTTGACCGGCGACGAATGGGCGCTGGACTGCGTCGGTTTCGTGCTGTACGTCGAAGCCAGTTCAATGGTCTATCTGGACGATGCGCAGGTCGATTACCAGGCCAATGAAACCGGCGGCCAACTGATCGTGCGGGCGCCCAAGATCAAGGGTCAGGCGCCCGCAGCGGACGCTGGCCTGGCTGAACGCGTGCGCCACGTACTCGACAGCGAGATCAATCCGCAGATCGCGGCGCATGGCGGCCGCGTCAGCCTCGTTGAGGTCGCCGCGGGTAATATCGTCGTGCTGAAATTCGGCGGTGGCTGCCACGGCTGCGGCATGGCCGATGTGACGCTCAAGCAAGGTATCGAAACCACCTTGCGCGCCCGGCTGCCGGAAATTTCACAGGTGCGCGACGCTACCGATCACGCTACGGGCGAGAATCCCTACTTCCGCGATGGCCACGGCGCCAGCGCGATCTAAACTCCTCAATCGCCTTGTTCGTGATGCGCCAGATCATCAAGTTTGGCCGGCATTGCTGAGTAATAGCGCGACAGCGCGTCGATATCGGCTTCGCTGAGCGTAGTCACGAAACCCGCCATGATGGCGTTCTTGCGTTCACCGGTTTTGTACTCGCGCAACGCTTGCGCCAGGTAATCGTGATACTGGCCGGCCAAACGCGGGTATTGCGCTGCCGTGCCGTTGCCGTCCGCGGCGTGACAGGCCGCGCAGGGTTTGCTCAGGTCTTCGACCGTTTTACCGGGAGCGGAGCCAGTTTCCGCAGCGATGGCGTTGGTTGTCAGCAGACTGCAGGCGAGCAGGGTGATGAATCGAATGGAGTGCATGTCGCGTCCTTACGGGCTGAGGCTGGAAAGATAAGCGGCGATGTTGCTGATGTCCTGCTCGGACAAGCTTTCGCCCTGCGCGCGCATGGTCGGGTGCGCACGTTCGCCTTTTTTGTATTCGGTTAACGCAGCGACCAGATAGTCGTAATTCTGACCGCCGATGCGTGGCACATGGTAGTTCGGATAGGCGTTATTGTAACCGGTGACTCCGTGGCATCCACCGCAGGTGTAGACCAGGGGACGACCCGCTTGCGGGTCGCCTTTATTGGAACTGGCAGCGATTGGATCACTTTTGATTGGATCGGCAGCGAATGCAGCAGTGGCGATGCAGGTATAGCCCACCAGCAGGGCGATATTCATGGAACGGGCAAGCAGTGTTCTTGTCATGAGATGCAGGTCCGACGATCGTGGGCAGTGGTAAAACTCTGGAAGTATAACGTGGGCGATGACGTGTTCACTAGCGGCGGATGCTTGAGAAATAGTTCGCAGGTGTCAGCGTCATGCAACCAAAAACGCTCGGCAAGCATCTGAATATTGCGCTGTTGGGCGCACGCTATTAGGGAGCGGCGTGCCGCTGCCACGACATCGCTATGACTATCGGCTCTGGCGGCAAAACCGGTGACGCTGGAGACTTCCAATCACCAAAAAAATCTGCTTGAGTTATTCGGTGAT
>JANXVS010000046.1 GCA_025351555.1 Pseudomonadota bacterium
CCGCGAACCTCGTGAACCACGCGAGCATCGCGAACGCGATCAACGCGAACCGCGCGCGGTGAAGTAAGGAATAAAATTGAGAGTGCGGTCAGGATGACCGCTTTTTGATCCTAGCGATCAGGGATGATCGTAAAAGCAGGAAATGAACATGTTGCAACCAAAACGCACCAAATATCGCAAAGTACACAAAGGCCGCAATCATGGATTGGCCTTCGTCAGCAACAAGGTCAGTTTCGGCGAGTACGGCCTGAAAGCCACCACGCACGGGCATCTGACTTCGCGTCAGATCGAAGCCGCGCGCCGCTGTGTCACACGCTTCGTCAAGCGTGGCGGCAAGCTGTGGATTCGCGTGTTCCCGGACAAGCCGATCACCAAGAAGCCGATCGAAGTGCGTATGGGTAACGGCAAGGGTAGCGTCGAGTTCTGGGTTGCCGTCGTGCAGCCGGGTCGCATGTTGTATGAAATCGAAGGCGTGACCGAAGTCGATGCGCGTGAAGCATTCCGTCTGGCCGCGGCCAAGCTGTCGGTGCAGACCACATTCGTGAATCGTACGGTGCTGTGATGGAACTTAAAGAGCTACGCAAACAATCCGCGCAGGACCTGGGTGAGCAACTCCTGGAACTGCGTCGCGAGCAATTCAACCTGCGCATGCAGAAAGGCGCAGGCCAGCAGACGCAGACGCATCATTACAAGCGCGTCCGGCGCGACATCGCGCAGATCAAGACGCTGCTCGGTCAAGACAAATCGAGCACGAAGAAATAACCAAGGGCAAGCGGCAATGAGCGAACAGACAAGTAATCCTGGACAAAAGACCCAGCGCACGGTTGAAGGTCGCGTCACCAGCAACAAGATGCTGAAGACGGTCACTGTCCTGCTCGAGCGCCAAGTGCAGCATCCGTTGTACGGCAAGATTGTACGCCGTTCGACCAAGGTGCATGCGCACGACGAGAAGGGTGAGTGCAAGGAAGGCGACGTGGTGCGCATCGCTGAATGCCGCCCGCTGTCGAAGACCAAGAACTGGCGCGTAGTCGAAGTCGTCAGGCGCGCCGCGCAGTAACAACGTGGAAGGTTGAGGAGAAAGACCCATGATCCAAATGCAATCCACGTTGGCCGCAGCGGACAACAGCGGCGCCAAGCTGCTGTTCTGCATAAAGGTGCTCGGCGGATCCAAGCGCCGGTACGCTGGCATCGGCGACATCATCAAGGTGTCAATCCGCGATGCGATCCCGCGCGGCAAGGTGAAGAAGGGCGAGGTCTACGACGCCGTCGTGGTGCGTACCCGCAAGGGTGTGCGTCGTGCCGATGGTTCGCTGATCCGCTTCGACGGCAACGCCGCTGTGCTGCTGAACAACAAGCTCGAGCCGATCGGCACTCGCATCTTTGGGCCGGTCACGCGTGAACTGCGCAGCGAACGCTTCATGAAGATCGTTTCGCTCGCGCCTGAAGTTTTGTAACAGAAGTATCGAGTAGATCGCCTGAGCGAAGCGAAGGCGGATTTTGATTTTCAGCCCCCTTTAAGTTAAGGGGGCGCCCGAGCGAAGCGAGGGTAGGGTTGTGGAAGTGTTACTGAGGTAAGTGAACGCGAAGTGTTCGCGCTCGTTTGACAATAGAGAATTGAACCATGAATCGTATACGCAAAGGTGACCACGTCATCGTGATCACCGGCAAATACAAGGGCCAGAAGGGTGAAGTGATGCGCGTCGTCGCGGAAGATCGCGTCGTGGTGCAGAACATCAACCTGGTCAAGCGCCACACCAAGCCGAATCCACAGGCCAACCAGCCGGGCGGGATCGTCGAGCGTGAGGCGTCGATGCATATCTCCAACGTGATGCTGTTCAACTCTGCCACAGGCAAGGGTGAGCGCGTCGGTTACAAGACCCTCGACGACGGACGCAAGGTACGCACGTACCGCGCCGGCGGCGAAGTGGTTGACGCCTGAGGATCGCAGACATGGTGCGTTTGGAAAAATTCTACAAAGATGAAGTCGTGCCGAAGCTGATGCAGCGTTTCGGTTACAAGAACGTCATGCAGGTGCCGCGACTGAGCAAGGTCACGCTGAACATGGGCGTGGGCGAGGCTGCCACGAACAAGAAGGTGCTCGAGAACGCGAACGCCGACATGACCAAGATCGCGGGCCAGAAGTCGATTTCGACGCTGTCGAAGAAGTCGATCGCGACCTTCAAGATCCGCGACGGTTGGCCGATCGGCTGCAAGGTCACCCTGCGCCGCGCCAAGATGTACGAGTTCATCGATCGCCTGGTCAACATCGCGCTGCCGCGCGTGCGCGACTTTCGTGGTGTCTCCGGTCGTGCTTTCGACGGCCGCGGCAACTACAACATGGGCATCAAGGAACAGATCATTTTCCCCGAGATCGATTTCGATCAGG
The DNA here is from genome assembly GCA_025351555.1 of Pseudomonadota bacterium. Taxonomy (GTDB): domain Bacteria; phylum Pseudomonadota; class Gammaproteobacteria; order Xanthomonadales; family Rhodanobacteraceae; genus Rudaea. The sequence goes on from JANXVS010000046.1 coordinate 2,387, forward strand.
TTGATGCGATGCGCGGTATGGATATTGCCATTACCACGACAGCGCGCAGCGACGAGGAAGCCAAGGCGCTGCTCGAAGCGTTCAGCTTTCCGTTCCGCAACTAATTTCAAGAGAGTACCGGTATGGCCAAGACCAGCATGGTTGAGCGCGAGAAGAAGCGCACAAAGATCGTCAAGAAGCACGCTGCCAAGCGCAAAGAGCTGAAAGCGATCGTGCTCAGCCCGAAATCGTCCTACGACGAAAAGATGGCTGCGCAGACGAAGCTGCAGAAATTGCCGCGTGATGCCAGCCCTTCGCGCCAACGCAATCGCTGCGCGCTGACCGGTCGTTCGCGTGGCGTCTACAGCAAGTTCGGCTTAGGCCGCCACAAGCTGCGGGAAGCGACCATGCGCGGCGACGTGCCGGGTCTGCGCAAGGCCAGTTGGTAGGAATCCGTTTCGGATATCGACGCTCAAATAATTGTTCGCGAATAGGTAATTTCGGCACGAAGCGATCCGGCTCTTTGAGTCCCCTTAAGTTAAGGGGGCGGCACCAGCCAGGGTTGTGGAGGCATTCCCGGACTCACTAACGAAGCGAACGCGTAACAAAGCTACAGGAAGAAATGAAATGAGCATGACTGATCCCATCGCCGATATGTTCACGCGTATCCGCAACGCCCAAGCAATGGCGAAGCCGACTGTGCGCATGCCGTCGTCGCAAGTAAAAGTTGCCATCGTCAAGGTGTTGAAGGACGAAGGCTATGTGCGTGATTACCAGGTGAGCAAGGCCGAGAACAACAAGTCGGTGCTCGAGATCGCGCTGAAGTATTTCGAAGGCCGCCCGGCGATCGAGAAGATCGATCGCGTCAGCCGCTCCGGTCTGCGCGTGTATCGCGGCAAGGATAATCTGCCCAAGGTGATGGGCGGTCTTGGCGTTGCCATCATCTCGACTCCGGCCGGCATCATGACCGAAGCGCAAGCGCGCGCGAAGGGCGTCGGCGGCGAAGTACTCGGCACGGTCGCCTGATTGAACTGACGCTGATCCAATCACGCAACTATGCAACTGTGGAGAACTGAACATGTCTCGTGTAGCCAAAATGCCGGTCGCGCTCCCCAAAGGGGTTGAGTGCACCGTAGCCAAGGATGCGGTCACCGTGAAAGGGCCGAAAGGTACGCTCAAGCTCTTGCAGCTGACTGGCGTCGAAGTTGGTGTGAAGGACTCTGAAGTCAGTTTCACATCGACCGACCCGAATACCGCCAAGATGGCGGGTACTGCGCGTGCACTGATCGCCAACATGGTCAAGGGCGTGAGCGAAGGTTATCAGCGCAAGCTCGAACTGGTCGGCGTCGGTTATCGCGCCACCTTGACGGGCAAGGATCTGAACCTGGCGTTGGGCTTTTCGCATCCGGTCGTGTTCCATGCGCCGGATGGCATCACGATCACGGTGCCGACGCAGACCGAAATCCTGATCGCCGGCGCGGACAAGCAGCGCGTCGGTGAAGTCGCGGCAAAGATCCGCGCATTCCGTCCGCCGGAACCCTACAAGGGCAAAGGCGTGCGTTACTCGGGCGAAAAAATCACCCTCAAAGAAGCTAAGAAGGCGTAAGAGCGCCAATCCGCTTCAGGAGCAAGACGATGGAAAAGAACATTGCAAGACTACGCCGCGCGAAAACCACGCGCGCGCATATCCGCAAACTGGCCGTGCCGCGTTTGACCGTGCACCGCAGCGATCAGCACATCTATGCCCAGGTCATTTCGGCCGAGGGCGACAAAGTGCTGGCAGCGGCGTCGACCGTGCAGAAGGCGATCGCGGAAGGGCTCAAGGGCACCAAGAACAAGGCCGCCGCAGTTGCGGTTGGCAAGGCGATCGCCGAAAAAGCGAAAGCCGTCGGTGTGGAAAGCGTTGCGTTCGATCGCTCCGGCTTCCGCTATCACGGCCGTATTGCCGCGCTGGCCGATGCCGCGCGTGAAGCGGGGCTGAAGTTCTGATTTTTGATATTTGTTGAGTAAGCAGCGTTACCCACAATTCTAAGCGGCAACGCCGCAAGTAAAAGTCCGTATCGCATCCGCGAACGGCAACCGAAGGTGAAATGATGTCAAACAACGAACGTGAAAACAGCGACGGCATGTTGGAAAAACTCATCGCCGTCAACCGCGTGGCCAAGACGGTCAAGGGCGGCAGGCAGATGAGCTTCACCGCGCTGACCGTGGTCGGCGACGGCGACGGCAAGGTCGGTTTTGGTTACGGCAAGGCACGCGAAGTGCCGGTCGCGATCTCCAAGGCAATGGAGCGTGCGCGCCGCGGTATGGCGAGCATCAAACTGAACAACGGCACGTTGTGGCATGCGGTCAAGGCCAACCACGGTGCGGCGAAGGTGTACATGCAGCCAGCCTCGGAAGGTACCGGTGTAATCGCCGGCGGCGCCATGCGCGCGGTGCTGGAAGTGGTCGGTGTGAAGAACGTGCTGGCCAAGGCGGTTGGTTCACGCAATCCGATCAATCTGGTGCGCGCCACTATCAAGGGTTTGCAGGCAATGGCCACGCCCGAGCGTATCGCTGCCAAGCGCGGCAAGAAAGTCGAAGAGGTAGGCGGCTATGGCCAAGGCTAAAACCAGCAACGCGGGCACAGTCCGCGTGAAACTGTTCAAGAGCATGAACAGCTGTCAGTGGAAACATCGTCTGAGCGTCAAGGCGCTCGGCCTGAACAAGCTCAATGACGTGCGCGAGTTGAAAGACAGCCCGCAAGTGCGGGGTCTGATCAACAAGGTCAATTACCTGGTGCGCGTCGAGAAGTAGTTGTTGTGCGCGGCTCGCCGCGGCAGTGACTATCGCCAGAAGATTATTGGAGTTATCGGATATGCGTCTTAACACACTCAAACCAGCCAAGGGTTCGCGCAAGGTCCGCACGCGCGTCGGTCGTGGTATCGGCTCGGGCCTGGGCAAGACCGCAGGCCGTGGCCACAAAGGCCAATACGCTCGTAGCGGCAAGGGCAAGGTCAAGCCGGGTTTTGAAGGCGGCCAGATGCCATTGCAGCGTCGTCTGCCGAAGGTCGGCTTCCGTTCGAAGAAGGCGCACGAAGTTTGCGAAGTGTTGCTGTACCAGCTCGACTCGATTAAAGCTGATCTAATTAAAGATGGTGTCGTTGATTTCGCTGCGCTGCAAACCGCTGGCTTCATCCGGACGCGTGCCTTGCGCGCCAAGATCGTGAAGAAAGGCGAAATCAAGCGCGCGATCAAACTCAAGGGTGTTGCTGTCACGGCCGGTGCCAAGGCCGCGATCGAAGCGGCCGGCGGCAGCGTGGAGTAAGCAGTGGCAGCATCCCAGGCCAACATGCTCTCAGGACTCGGCAAATTGACCGAGCTCAAGCAGCGCATCCTGTTCGTGATCGGCGCGTTGGTGGTTTATCGCCTCGGTTCGTTCATTCCGGTTCCTGGAGTGAACTCCGAAGCGATGAGCAAGCTGATCGAAGGCCAGGGCGGCATTGTGGACATGTTCAACATGTTCTCCGGCGGTGCGCTCGCGCGTTTCTCGCTGTTTGCGCTGGGCGTCGTGCCGTATATCTCGGCCTCGATCATCGTGCAGATGTTCGCGTCGGTGATTCCGAGCCTGCAGGCGCTGCGCAAGGAAGGCGAATCCGGCCGGCGCAAGCTGACCCAGTACACGCGCTTCGGCACGGTCGGTCTGGCGACGTTCCAGTCGTTCGGCATCGCCAGTATGTTGCAGCACCAGGCGAACGTCGTTTACGCGCCCGGTCCCGGCTTCGTCTTTACCGCCGTCATTGGCTTGACCGCGGGTACCATGTTCCTGATGTGGCTCGGCGAGCAGATCACCGAGCGCGGCATCGGCAACGGCATCTCGCTGCTGATCTTTGCCGGCATCGTTGCCGGGTTGCCCAGTGCGGTCGTGCGTACCCTGCAGATG
>JANXVS010000062.1 GCA_025351555.1 Pseudomonadota bacterium
CCGACCAGCTGGATCTCCAACCGCGCCGTCAGCGACATCCTGACGACGATGGAAGCCAAGCATGTGCTGGTGATCGCCGATTCCTGCTATTCCGGCACGATGACGCGTTCGTCGCTGGCCACGTTTGGCGGCGGCATGCCCGACGCCGCCTGGGGTGATTGGGTCAAGACCATGGTTGCCGGCCGTTCGCGTACGGCACTCACTTCCGGCGGCGTGCAGCCGGTCGCCGACGCGGCAAAAAACAGCGAGCATTCCGTATTCGCCAGTGCGTTGCTCGCGGTGCTCAACAACAACAATCAGTTGCTCACCGGACAACACCTGTTCCGCGAGATTGCCGCAGGCATGGCCTTGCGCAGCGCCAACGCCGGGTTGCAGCAGGCGCCGGAATACGCGCCGATCCAGCTCGCCGGGCATGAGGCGGGCGAGTTCTTCCTGATGCCGGCAAAGGCTGACAGTCGCGTCGGCGCCGCGTACAAGGGCGAACCGGGCACGCCTCAGGCTTTGGCCCGTCTGCGTTTCGTGCCCTTGCGCAGCGTCGATGTCGCCAATCGGCCGAAGGATTTGCCGATCAAGCCGAGCGAGTCCTTCACCGCGGCAACCGACCAGGCGTAAATCCGGCGTTCGTCGAGGCCGGTGAGGGCGCGCACCGCATCCGGCATGCCGCGGATCGGCGCATCGCGCAGACGCGCCAGCGCTTGCGCGCGTTTGCCGATGGCATAGGTCACCGCCGCATTGCTGAGGGCGGAGGTGATGATCGCGGTCAGCGGCAGCACTCGCGCGACAACCGCTCCGCCAATCCGGCCGAGCGCACGCTTGAGCGTCGTGCGCATCAAGGCATCGCCAGCGATGCTTGCGCCAGTGCCGATCAATTGTACTTTGTTCACAAGTACACTTTTCACGGCTTCCGGCAGTTCCACGCCGTACAAGGCGAAGGTTTCCTCGGTCAACTCGCGATGGATCTTGGTCAGGAACTTCGCATCCAGCAACTCGCCGAAGACCAAACCGAAGACACGGCCGAGGCCTGGAACCGATTCGCCCGCCGCCGTCAGTGCACCGACGCTGGCCGCGCGCATGCATTTACGCTGCAGCAGAGCGACAAATTGCGCATCCGGGCTCGGTTGCACCTTGCGCGCATGAATCCGGCGACTGCGTGTGGCCGGCGGTTTGGCTGTGGAGACGGATTTGCGTTTGGCGGGTTTCATGGTCGCATGCTAACAGTTGTGTCGCGCTGCGCGACCAGCCGGCCTTGCGTTATTCTTGCGCTCTTTATCCTGAATTCACACGCATGAACTTGCTCGATAGCCACGATACCATCCGCGCCGTCGTCTACACAGGCGAGACTTTGCGTCTGCTCGACCAACGTCGCTTGCCATTCGAGGAAATCCATCTGGATTGCCATAGCGCCGTCGACGTAGCGGAAGCCATCCGCAACCTGGTCGTGCGCGGCGCTCCGGCGATCGGCATTGCTGCGGCCTGGGGTGTCGTGCTTGAAGCGCGCAATCTGGCCGCGGCGGGGCAGGCGGTTTCTGCGCAGACGCTGGAACCCGTCCTTGCGCATCTGAATGCGGCCCGGCCGACTGCAGTGAATCTCGCCTGGGCGCTGGCGCGCATGCGCGGCGTGCTGGTGCGTGCACCGCAAGATACGGTCATGGCGCTCACCACCGAAGCACAGTCAATTCAGGATGAAGACCTTGCCGCCAATCGACGCATGGGGCAACTCGGTGCGGGTCTGATCAGCGCCGGCAGCGGCGTGCTAACGCATTGCAATACGGGATCGCTGGCGACCGCCGGCTTCGGCACGGCGCTCGGCGTGATCCGCGCCGGCGTCGCCGCCGGTAAAATTGCACAAGTATACGCAGGCGAGACGCGGCCATGGCTGCAGGGCGCGCGCCTGACTATGTGGGAACTCGCACGCGATCGCATTCCGGCAAAACTGATTGCCGATTCCGCCGCCGCGCACTTGATGAAATCCGGCGCGGTGCAATGGGTGATCGTCGGCGCCGATCGCGTCGCCGCGAACGGCGATACCGCGAACAAGATCGGTACCTATCAGCTCGCGATTGCCGCGCGCCATCACGGCGTCAAGTTCATGGTCGTGGCACCGGCCTCGACCGTGGATATGGCCACGTTGGATGGTTCGCACATCGAAATCGAATTGCGTGATGCGACTGAACTGCTCAGCGTGGCCGGCAAACGCACGGTGATCGAAGGTGCCGAGGCATGGAATCCCGTATTCGACATCACGCCGGCGTCCCTGATCGATGCCCTGGTGACAGAGTGCGGCGTGATCGAGCAGCCGGATGCCAGGTGCATGCGGGAGGTATTTTCCCTAGCCTCGCACGCCCCAACATGAAAGCGCACCTGGGTCAGCTGGCGATGTTCTGCATCGGCGGCGTGATGGGTTTCATCGTCGATGCGGGCGTGCTGCAACTGTTGGTCACGGGATTGGCCTGGGATCGCTATAGCGGCCGCCTGATTTCGTTTCTGATGGCAGCCACCACGACGTGGATATTCAACCGCCACTTCACCTTTCACGGCCCGCGCCGGCACAGTCTGGCTGGCGAGTGGGCGCGTTATGTGCTGGCGATGAGCGGCGGGTTTGCCTGTAATTTCAGCGCCTATTCGGCTCTCGTATACTTTTTCAATATCGACCGGCAGTGGCTGATTCTGGCTGTCGCTGCGGGTTCGATTGCCGGCCTCGGCGTCAACTACATGGCTTCGCGCTACTGGGTCTATCGGCATCATGCGCACGCCGCAAACGACCCTGCCGATACGCCGCCGCGTTGAATCGCCGGGCGGCACGTCGCCGGCCCTGAAAAATCCCTTGCCGAGTCCCAAAAAACAAGAGGTTTTCATGCCTATCGGCGACTCGCAATGTGGTAGAATTTCAGCGCTGTAAAAACCCTCGCAAGGTGCCTGCGTCAGGCGGGCATCCGGTATCGGAATACACCAGGAAAAACTGCTGATGGCTGAGTTGGCCAAAGAAGTCATTCGCGTCAATATCGAAGACGAAATGCGGCAGAGTTATCTCGATTACGCCATGAGCGTGATCGTTGGCCGCGCCCTGCCGGATGTGCGTGATGGCTTGAAGCCGGTGCATCGGCGCGTGCTGTTCGGCATGCACGAGGCGAACAACGTCTGGAACCGTTCGTATGTCAAATGCGCACGTGTGGTCGGCGAGGTGATGGGTAAATACCATCCGCACGGCGACGCCTCGATCTACGACGCACTGGTGCGCATGGCGCAGAGTTTTTCGCTGCGCTACCCATTGATTGACGGCCAGGGCAACTTCGGCTCGATCGACGGCGATGCCGCCGCAGCGATGCGTTATAC
>JANXVS010000103.1 GCA_025351555.1 Pseudomonadota bacterium
GCCAGATCCACGCGCCCGCGTTCGGTCAACGTCTGGGTGTCGTACCAGCGCACGGTCTGATCGCTGAGGGCGATTGCCATGAGGCTGCCATCAGTGCTCAGCTCGGCTGCCAGCGGATGCGCATCGGGCAGGATCATGCGATCGATCAAAGTCACGCCCTGGCTCAGGATCATGCCGATCTCGCGGCGCTCGATGCTGGCATCGCTGGCCTTGCCCGCTTTCTCCTGCTCTTCGATATTCGCGATCAGGGTGGGCAAGGCCTCGAAGCCTTTGCCGTCGGTTTGCAGGCGCAGGGCTGCGTCACGCCGGCTTTCCCAGAGGCGCTCGCTCGATGTGGCCGCATTGGTTTCCGCGCGAGTGGCATTGGTTTCGGCGCGTTTCCATTGTGTAGTGACGCCTATGATGCCGGCCAGCATCGAGATCGTGAATAGCAAGCCCAGCGCGGCGAGGGTGGGTTGGCGCCGCGCCCAGCGCCACACGCGCTGCACGCCATTGAGTGGACGTGCTTGTACCGGACGATTTTCGATGTAGCGCCCCAGATCATCGGCGAGCGCGCGTCCCGTCGGATAACGAACGGCGACATCGCGCGCCATACACTTGAGAATGATCGCTTCCAGATCGCGTGGCAGCTCCTCAACATAGCGGCGTGGGCTGCGCAGGCTGCCTTCGACCACGAGTTTGAGCGTAGCCTGGGGCGATTCGCCAAGGAACGGCGGGTGTGCGGTCACGAGTTCGTAAAGTATTGCACCCAAACCCCAGATATCCGTGGCCGGGGTGATTTTTTGTGCGCCGGCGATCGCTTGTTCCGGCGCCATGTAACTCGGCGTTCCGGAGACTTCGTTGTTGTCGGCGGCCAGGCCTTGTTCGATGCGTCGTGCCAGGCCAAAGTCCGCCACATGCGGATTGCCGTTGTCGTCGAGCAGCACGTTCGCCGGTTTCAGATCCAGATGCAGCACACCTAGGCGATGGGCGTAGTCGACCGCCTCGGCAATCGTGCGCAGCAGTTGTGCCGCGCGCATCGCGGAGAGTTTTCCATCGCGCTTGAGTACGCCCGCCAGACTGCCACCACGGATCAGGCGCATGCTGAAGAAGTGCAACTCCTCGGCGCTGCCGACTTCATAGATCGCCACGATGTTCGGATGCTGCATGCGCGCTGCGTTCTGTGCCTCGCGCTGGAAGCGATCGACGAAATCCTTCGATGCCCACGGCCCGGCAGCGAGCAGCTTGACCGCGACTTCGCGATCCAGGCTCGCTTGACGCGCGCGATAGACCACACCCATGCCGCCTTCGCCGATCATCTCGAGCAATTCGTAATCGCCGAACTGGCGTTGTGCCGGATCGTCCAGATCCAGTTCGAGCGTCTCCGGCGGCAGCAAAGCCAGATGTCGATTGAAGCTGGTGGCGTTGAGCTCAGTCCGTGACAGGCTGCCGAAGGCCAGATCTGCGATCGCCGACCCCTGCATGCGCAGGCTGGCCAAGGGATCGGCCTCCAGTGCAGCGAGCAGGGATGCGGCGGTGTTCATCCCTGCACGTGGCGCAGCACGGCGTGCAGTGCCTGCTGCTCGGCAGCCAGGTCATCGGGTGAGGTGACGGTATCGGCCAATTCTTCGCCGACCAGTTCGCGGAACCGCTGGCGCAGGCGTTTGAGCGCGACCACCAGGGCCAGCGGGCGGCTATGCAACTGACGCGCAAGCGCTTCGTAGACGCCGGCTGGCGGCTCGTTGCCGAGAAACGGTTCCAGTGCCTCGTACATGGCCAGGTGTCCGGTCTGGCGCGCTTCGGCGCGCAGGCGCTTGAACGCGCGACCGAGCACCTCAAGCGCGAAGCTGCGCTGGTAGGCCTGCTCGGGCGAGGTCACCGCGATATTGTCGAGCTGGTAGCGCTGCTCCAGATCCTTCGGCGGCGCATCCAACTCGGCCGTGTTTTCCGCGTCGATCGCCTCGCGCCAGTCGCCGGCGAGAAAGCTGTGCAGTTGCATCAGCAGATAGCGGCGGAAGTGCCCTTGCGCGGCCAGCGGCTTGCCGTTGCGGAACTGCTGCAACAGGTGATGCAGGAAACTGCTGGTGATGTCCTGTGCCATTGCCGGAACGTGGCCGCAGCGGCGCACATAGGCATACACCGGATACCAGTAACGCTGCGCCAGCTCGGTCAAGGCGCCGTGCGCGTCGGATGACGATGTGGCAGCCAACTGCATTACCACCGACCAGCGCGTGGTGGAAAAGTGTTTGTGGGAATGGTTGGATACGGTCATCGTTAGGGTTCGCTCGTACTGACTGACTGTTAGCTTCGGGATTTGCTCGCCGCGATTACATGCCTCCACGCAGCCGCTATGACATCACACTGTTCAAGGCCACCCGCAACTGACGCATTTCTGCGTCGAGTTCGGTGCGGTCCGCCGTGGTTTCGGCCAGTTCTTCTCGCACCAGGTCGCGCAGGCGATGGCGCAGCCGATGCACCGCGACCGCCAACGTATTGCGGCGCAGATGCAATTCGGCGGCAACCCGCACATAGTCGGCTTCGTCCGGGCGTTCGAGCAGAAATTCGCTCAGATGATCGAACAGTTTCTGTTTTCCCGCGTCGGTAGCTTCATGGCGCAAGCGAAACATGGCCGACTCCAGCACGGTCGCTGCCCAGTCGCGTTCAAACGCGCTTTCCGGCGTATGGCTATCGGTCAGGTGCTGTAACGAGTCACCGCTATTTGGCTGGTAATCCAGCGTTTTGAAACTGATCTGGCCGCCGCGCTTGACAGCGTGGTTGGCTTCGTCGGCATCGATCAGAAAACGTTTGAGCGCGGTCAGCAGAAAGGCGCGAAAGCGGCCGCGGGCGGGGTCGGCATCGGCGTGATAGGCCTGCTCGAGGAAGCGGGTGAAAAAGGTCTGGGCGAGATCTTCCGCGTTCTCGCTGCTGTAGCCACGTCGGCGGATATAGGCCAGCACCGGCGGGCGGTAGCGGCGGCACAGTCCGTCGAGCGCGGCACGCGCTTCGACCGGGCCGCCGCGTGCCGCCAGCACCATGCTCCAGCGAGTCGTATCAAAGCGGGTCATGGCATCCTGGCTCCCCGGCGCAGGCCACGCATGCGAGGATACTGCCACAGAATGGGTGGCCATGGCGAAACCTCCATTGCGCCGTTTCAGCAAATGCGAAATGCGCGTTCGGCGCCTTCGCTTTTGGCGTAGGTGGAGCCGCGCACACGGCGCAACTGCTGCTCCAGCCGTTGTTCCTGCTGGCGCTCGATGAACCAGCGCTCGCGGTCGATATCCACGGCTTCGATGGCAATGTCCAGGTGCGAGGCTTCGGCGACGCGGAAGCGGCAGAAATCGGCGTATTCGTCCAGTTCCGTGCGGAACTTGTTCATCGCCACATCGACCAGCACGGCATCGTCAAGCAGGCCGACGGTCGGGATATGGTTCGGGATCAGGCCCGTATCGGAACCCAGATAGTCGAGCAGCTCGCGCAGATCGGCTTTCAACGCCGGCGCCATGTTCCATTGGGTGTCCTTGTATGCCGCGCGCATTTCGCCGGCGCGACGCATGCGCACTTTGATAAATGTGGAATCCTGGCCCTTGGCCGCCGCGCGCAGCACGCGACGCGCGGCGCCGGCGATCTGGTCGAGGGTGAACGGCTGATGTTCAGGCGAAAGCCGCAGAGCGATGCGGTTGAAACGCTGCAACTCTTCTTCGTGCAGTTCCAGCGACGTCAGGTTCGGGGTGAAAATGCCCGAGCGCGCGGCGCCCATATCGAGGTTAGTGCAGGATTTGTTGAAATCGAAATTGAAGACAGGCATGGCGGTTTCTCCGGTAGTTGAGATTGCGCCGGGAAATGGCCGGCGTCGCACTCAGGTTCGGGAAAGCGCATGGGCGATTACAGGCTTGCCGGCAATTGCTCCTCCACTACGGCATTCGCGCCATCCATGGCCATCGCCGAAAATTGCTCCTGCATTTCCGGCATACCGGCCATCCATGGCCATAAAAAAACGCCCCGCGGGCGCGGGGCGTGGTGGCGGGTTGAAAAACCGTCGCGGCCCCTGCCGCAACGCATTGTTATCTGGACGCGACCGCGGGTGCGCCAGAAATGTTGGCCGCGAAATCGCTTGTGAACGTGTCGTAGCGGGCCTTGATCCGATCATACGAAGTCAGGTATTCAGGATAGGCCGTTCGGGCGCCGAACAGCATGCCGATCTCACGCGGGCTGAAATTGGCGCGAATCTGCTCATGCAGGGCTGCACAATCGGATGAATCGTTCGGCGGCGTGCAGTCGATCACGTGTGGCGAGTTCTGGTTGACGCTTACCGTTTTGAGCGATTGCGAACCACCGGCGAAAGCGACGCCGGCGATAGCCGACAGACACATGGCGAGCAATGTACGTTTCATGACGATCTCCCAAAATACGCGGATGGCGTCATCCCGGGCGGCTCCGCGTGAAGGTTCGGATGTGTCAGCTACCTTTCCGGCGTCGAAGGCTATTGCCCTCAGTTGTATGACTCCGCAAAAGGGGAAACCGTTACATCGCTCGCGACAGAGTGAATTGGCGTTGCGATGAAACGAATTTGCACCAATGCAGCAGGTTCGACGGGCGGCGCTGGCGAAGCGTCGCGTCAGTTTTTGTGCAACGAAACGGGTGCGTGGTGCGTCCCGCTCAACTCACCAGCGTCCCGATCGGCTCACCGCGCAGGATGCGCATCAGGTCGCCTTCGCGGCTCATGTCGAAAATGCGCAGCGGAATCTTGTGGTCGCGGCACAGCGCGATCGCGGCGGTATCCATCACCGCGAGTTTGCGTTCGATCACCTGATCGTAGGTCAGGTGTTCGAAGCGCTGCGCATTGGCGTCCTTCTTCGGATCGGCGCTGTACACGCCGTCGACCTTGGTCGCCTTGAGCAACAGATCGGCGCCGATCTCGATCGCGCGCAG